>JANWKO010000046.1 GCA_025451335.1 Gammaproteobacteria bacterium | reverse complement strand
ATTTAGCAGCTAATGCATTACGTCGAAATTCGTTAGGATAAGCAATGCCTTGCCTGCGTAGATCTGTTAATTTTGCTCGTCGTTGTGCGATTAGTTCATTAGTATCAACTACGATTTCTTGTTCTGACATATATAAAACCTCTTAGAACTCTTAAAATAATTGTTGAATTATAGCATCTAGATTGTTATCCCTTGAATAGCTCTATAATCCACTTAATAAACTAGCTTCGATAAATTTATCCAAATCCCCATCCAATACAGCTTGTGTATTAGCGACTTCCACGTTAGTTCGCAAATCTTTAATACGAGACATATCTAACACGTAGGAACGTATTTGGCTACCCCAGGTGATATCTAATTTATTTGCTTCTAATTCTTCTTGTTTTGAACGACGTTTTTGCATTTCGAGCTCATACAATTTTGCTCGCAACTGGCTCATAGCTTGCGCGCGATTTTTATGTTGCGAGCGATCAGATTGGCACTGCACAACGATATTCGTTGGTATATGCGTTATCCGCACTGCAGAATCGGTTCGATTGACGTGCTGACCGCCCGCACCGCTAGCACGATAGGTATCAACTCGTAAATCGGCTGGATTAATGTCAACCTCAATGCTTTCATCAATTTCGGGTGAAACGAATACGGAAGCAAACGAGGTATGTCTTTTATGGTTTGCATCAAAAGGTGATTTACGCACTAAGCGATGCACTCCTGTCTCTGTACGTAACCAACCATAAGCATAAGGGCCTGTAAATTTAATTGTGGCACTTTTAATACCCGCAACTTCACCTGCAGAGACTTCCATTAATTCTGCTTGAAATCCATGTCTTTCACCCCAGCGTAAGTACATGCGTAATAATATATTTGCCCAATCTTGGGCTTCGGTACCACCTGAGCCAGATTGCACATCCATATAAGCAGAATTAGCGTCTAATTTACCGGAAAACATACGCTGAAATTCAAGTTGCTCAATGGTCTTGGTTAGCCTGTCCAATTCACGAACGATCGCTTCAACTGTATCAGAATCATTTTCATGTGCCGCTAATTCAAAAAGTTCAGATGCATCTTTTAAGCCAAATTCAATCGTTTGAATGTTATTAACGATATTTTCTAATTGTGCACGTTCACGACCCAAACTTTGAGCACGTTCTTGGTTATTCCAAACAGTAGGGTCTTCTAATTCGCGCTGAACTTCGAGCAAACGCTCACTTTTGGTTTCGACGTCAAAGATACCTCCGAATTTCTTGGAGGCGCTGGTTGAGGTCTTTAATTCGATTTAAAATGGAGGTTACTTCGATCACTTTCTTGCTCTCTATAATATATTCAATTTTGTTATGCCGATCATTATCAGCAATTTATCCGGAATTAGGATTATACACAATCTATCCCTCTTAATGTCACTTTTCCGAGTTTGACAGGGACAAAATCACTAAAACAGCCAGCTAAAACAGCACCATTATAAGCAACTAAATAAGCTCGAATTTCTCTTTTTGCATATTGAGAGCTTAATTCAAAAACAGATTTATCATCCGTTTTTACATAAAACGCCCCTTCTACAGGAATTTGTATGAACAATTTCCGCTCAGATAATGGCGTCAAACCATCATGCCCTTTATGGATAGCTATAATATTGATATTCATAGGATTGGCATGAGCTAATCCCACGCTAATGCAAACTAAGAATATAGCTAGTATTATCCAATTTCTCTTCATAGTGTTCTATTAAAAAACCATCAGCTTATCTTGAATTGTTTCTTGTGTCAAAATCGATCCGTTTGATATATTGATCAGTTTTTAGCCTTTTATTAATGACTTTAGCAATGCTCCCTTGACCGCGTTCCAGCTATCAGTAAAATATATCAAAATTGATCAGGATAATTATTAATGCCTAGCGAATGGTATAAGAAATTTAAAGCAAACGAAATCGATCCATACGTTAATCAATTTAAAATTGACCAATTTCCTGAATATAAATCCCAAGAAATTTCTCAAGAAGAATTGAGAAAAAAATTTTTAGATCATGCAAATTCCATTTTTCAACATTATTCGGAAGAGAAAAAGCCACTCGGTTGTTTGCCAAACTACCTCAAAGGAGCAAACTTATTAGATGAGTTCTTATCAGAACGAGGTAGTTATTTCCGGTTACTTAGGTTTGTACCGCAATACATTTTTAGAAAAAACGTTCTTAAAAAAGAGACGAAATTTCCCGGCAAATTTGGTAAAGCTATTTCGATAGCAAAAAAATACAATCAATTAGAAGATGGGAATAGACCCTTGTTGCAAGCGACCTGCGATGCTGAGCAAGATTTTTTATCTATGGTTGTTACCTACATCGATTTTGCAATAGCTGATGAAACAAAATTTGATAATTTATTTCTAAATAGAATTTTCAAATTATCCAAAGTCAATTCAGAATTAACCATCATAAAAAATCGATTTCAAGCGCGTGTTGATCGTTATGAGCAGAGAAAATCGTCAGATGAGCATTTAATCATTCCTGACCAACCTGAAATGAAAAATTCACCTGAAGTGAAATCCGAGGTATCTTCCATTTCTGCTGAACCTGTACAACGTAAATTAAAAAATTTAGACCCCTTTCCTACTTTGTTTAAAAAGAATTTGTCACGACCTGGAATGCCCATGCAAATGCTTTCACTTGCAGAAAAGTTACAATTTGAACGCGCTGATCTTCAACGTGCTCATAAGCAATGCCAAAACGCCACTGCAAGACATCAATTGGAAAGCCAACTTGAAGAAGTTAATTTTAAATTATCAAAACTAGCTGCATCACAACAAATTGATCTTTCTGTAGAAACAAAGAATGCTCCTCCTTTAGAAACAAAAACTGAGAAAACATTCGAGACACAACGAGCCCAAGCTTACAGAGTCATCAATCTTTATTTAAATGATAATGCCTGGTTTAAAAATTATGGCAAGAAAAGAGCTGTGGAACTTTGGCAAGAATTATCCCAGTGTCAAACAAAACTAGATTTAGAACAACATATTCAATCTTTTATGACAACTGGCAAAACACGATCAGATCATAATTGCTTAAGCTTTTTTCGTAGTTGGACTCTAAGCAGTGGAACCAGTGAAACATCGTTGCGGGGTATGTTTATCAAGGCCTTTCGTCCATAATCTCGGCCATTTTAATGATTCTTTATTTTATGAAAAAATTACAGAATCTTTTTTTATTTCTTAAATCCTTGATTTTGGCTAAGATGTTGTAATCAGCAAGGATAATCAGGTAATGTGATTGCGTTGGATACAGTTTGCAATTTTTCCAGGAAATTTTCTGTCCTTTGTTCGGCAATTTCTTTCGATATCTCCCCTGGAACAAGAAACGTTTCGCTTACTTGCGAACCAAAGGATTGATTAGCCTCAACGAAGGGATGTAACAATTCATTATAACGTGCAAATGCTAATGAATAATTTTCTTCTGCAGCTCTTAATTCGCCTGCCAAAATATAAGCGCCAACCAATGCTAAGCTGGTACCCTGACCTGACAAGGGAGAAGCGCAATAACCTGCATCACCGACCAGTGCAATTCTGCCTTTAGTCCATGAGTTCATTTTGACTTGAGTAATCGAGTCAAAATAAAAATCACCACTGTTCTCCATTAGTTGAAGAAGATTATTAGCTTCCCAGCCTGTGTCTTGAAAAGTCTCTCTTAGAAAATTTTTCTGTTCTTTTTCATCACGAATGTCATTTAATTCATGTTTTGAACGGAGCATAAATTCAGCAAAGGCAGTATTAGGATTTTCATCGCTACTGATGTGCATTAACTTTTCCTTAGCCTCCAATTGCATCTCACTATGCTTCAAATTAAGATAGTTGGGAATACTAAACACACTGATATAAAATCCGAGATT
Organism: Gammaproteobacteria bacterium; assembly: GCA_025451335.1. Taxonomy (GTDB): domain Bacteria; phylum Pseudomonadota; class Gammaproteobacteria; order DSM-16500; family DSM-16500; genus JAJPGW01. The sequence continues at coordinate 19,260 of JANWKO010000046.1, read as the reverse complement.
AAGCAAATGATATTCTTCTCTGGTAAAAACCATGCGTCTAATAGCTGAATGCAAACCATCAGCACCAATAAGCAAGTCATAATTTTCAGTTTGCCCATCTTTGAACTTAACTACTACTTTCTCATCTTGCTGGACGATGCGATCAATAGCTTGATTAAAATGGCAAGGAATATTGCTAATAGCTTGCATTAATATCTCAATGAGATTGCCGCGAACAATCTCGACCTCTTCACCCTGTCTATAGCCAATTTTTTCGCCATACTCTTCATGCAAAATGTTCCCCTGCGCATCTACATAATGGCTATATTCAATTTGAGTACGCATATCACATATAGCTTTATAAATGCCTATTTTCTTTATGATATTTACGGCAACACCACGAACATCCATCGCATAGCCACCTTTTCTTATAGTTTTATTTTTTTCTATTAAGGTAGGTGAAAAGCCAAATTTATTTAACCAATAGCAAACTGCAGGACCAGCAACACCTGCACCTACCACCAATATTTTTTTTACCCTAGACATTATTCAATCCACGAAGTTAAGAAATACTTATACCATGAACTATCCTAAAATTAAATGTTGAATAGGCACTAGAACTTATTATCCTTTTGGAGTTTTTCGTGTAGCATGGTAGTAATCGATGGCGCACCCGTTGAGCTCGTAGAAACAAACTTAAGTGAGGAAGAGATTTGGGGTGATGCACACAAAGGTTCTGTTATTTATCCAGAGAAAGATTGAAATCCGCAAGGATGCCGCTCTAACAAAAACGAAATATGCATGGAAATTTTTCCATGCATATTTGATTTATACTAAATGTTAACCGCACCAGGAAGAATTGCCTCCTCACTATCTGGTATTGACCGCACCAGGAAGAATTGCCGCCTCACTATCTGGTATTGAAGGCATCACACCAAGCTTAGGAGGTTCTGAAAGATCGGTGGATGCATTAGACTCATGACGAAAAAACTGCATAGTCATTCCTTTGGAATGTACTCTTCTATGCGCTTGAACTCTGCTAGGGTCATTAAAAATATTAGAAGGCTGCTTTCTATGATGACGCCGCCTTGAAGCATCAGATTCAGATGCCCTCGAAACATCACGTAGCGCTGATGGATGCAACGCTCCAGAAGACTGACGAGCACTTTCTTGAACTGTGTGACCTTGAGTCGAAGCTAATTTTAATTTAGATCCAGAAGGAACCAAATCATGTTTAACAGTTGATAATTGTTGTGTTAGAACTGCAGCTTTTTGATCTTTGGACGATTCTTCTAGAGCATCTTTTTTCTTATCTTCCAATTTTGCTTTTTCCGGAACTAACGGTTCTGAACTATGCACTGGTTTATCTGCTTGGTCGAAAGCAGCTCGCCTGTGTTTTTCCGTTTTTGAAGGATTTTGTTGCGATTTTGATTTCTCTGCTTTTTTTTCCTTTGCTTTTTTTTCATCCTCTTCTTTTTTTTCTTTTCCTAATTGTTTACCGATTGCTTCTTTTGCTTTTTTGTATTGAGAAAGCTGATATTCATCATACGCTGTCACAGGTAAATTAACAATTTCCGCTCCGAGTTTCGTTCCGGCTTTCGTAAGCACAGCAGCAAGAACTAATATAGCGTTAGTCGGTGCAAATATTACCTTGGTAACTTTTGACTTCGAAGTTACTCTCAAACAGAATTCAGTAAATCCTGACACCACCGCATTAAGTGGAACAAATGGAAGATAAACTAAAGGATTTTTTGCTACAACTCCTGACGTAACTCCACCAAGCGTTGGCATTGGCATGATTGAGGCGTCTGCTGCTTTATTTGCACTAAGCTGTATTCTTGCAGACAATGATGCAGATGGTGATTCTCCATCTATAATTGAAGAAAGTTGTAATTTAGGAACAGATGTTTTTTTATGACTTTCAACTAATGACTGTGTATTTTCAACCGATGTGCTTTTCGACTCACCTGAATCGGGTACTGCTAAGTATCGAGGCGATCCAACTGGGGATGTATTAGACTTTCCTAAGCCCACGCCTGACGAAGGCTGATATACTTTCAATTCTCGATCTTTTTGAGAACTTCTTGGTGAATTTTGAGGAGATACTCGAGAATGATGAGAACTTTGTCTCAAACGAGAGGCTTCTAGAATCATTCGAGATTTTTGTGACTGATATTGTTGAGAAGATTTAGTTCTCTCTCTGTATTCTGTCGATGGATCAATAAAGTCAATTTCATATTTAGAAAAGAAATGTGTTTTTGCCCATGCTATAGATTGTTTGAGATGCCATTCTAATTGATCATCACTGCTTTGCTTATGCACGCTAGAAAAAATTTGATATTCGTCAAGTTTTTTAAGCTCATCCTTTAATAATTTCATCGTATGAATATAGCCTGTACTTTGCCTGTCTAAACTTTGTAATTGCGTATACAGCTGTTTTATAGCTGGATTTTGTTTCAATGCATTTTTACAAGCTTTCCAAAACTTTTTGTCAACTATATATTGCTTCAAGCTTGATTTCAGCTCATGGCTGAGACTTGCATCGCTAATCCAACCTTTTCCAACATAATCTTTGCAAATTGCTTCAACTAAATCATCAATATCCTTAATCGAATTTAAATTCGTTGCTTTTTTGACGCGTTTACTTACGAACTTATGACGATCGTAAGCAATAGCCCCTTCTTTTATGTAATCCTCGCTCATCCAAAATTCTTCTGTGCTTCCATATTTCATCATGCTAGTTCTTACCAACCAACCATGAAATACACTTTTGCATTCTTTTTTAAATTTTTTGAATTTACTTACTGCTTTTTCATCATGAGCATCATGCTGCTTTATCTCAACTGTATGATTTCCGAGTTTTATCTTGGGTTCACGCCCATTAGCTATATCCCACCAATTTCCCATATAAGTGGATAAACGATCTCTTCGTTTTTCCCAAAAGCCTTTCTCTGCTTTTTTTTCTGGCTTCTCTTTTGAACCATTCGCTGCTCGGCTTGAACTCATATATCACCCATAATATTAATAATGTTTAAATATTGTACAACAATATCCATAGACTGGTCAATAGTTGATCAATAAATAAAATTGTTAATTATTTCAATTAGATATATCTTTTAGCATCTAGAATTTATATCAGATTTTTAAGATACAAGGTTTAACCTAATTCGGATAATCAACAGCTCTACCGCTGATTATCCGGATAATCATCAGTTCCATTGTTGAGAATCCGGATAAATATTGTATCGTATTGATTTTTAAAAAATTATTTTCAAGAGAACGAGATAATAATGCGACAATTAAATATCATGCATTGTAACGTCACATAATATTAAGTGCCGCAAAATAACGTGATCTACGTGATCTAAATGAGACAGGCTTAATGTTCCCGAGTGGTTTTGAATTCAATTTTAGGCCAACGTTCCATGGTTAAATTCAAATTTACTCTCGTGGGGGCTAGATAAGTTAAATTATCACTGCCGTCTAAGGCTAAATTATCAAATGCCTTAGCTCTAAATTCTTCTAACATTTTGCTATCGTCACAATAAATCCAACGCGCAGTGACTACAGATACATTTTCATAAACACAATCGACGTTGTATTCAAATTTCAAACGATAAGCAACAACGTCAAATTGCAGCATGCCCACAGCACCTAAAATTAAATTATTACTGTTTAAAGGACGAAATAACTGCGTAGCGCCTTCTTCGCATAATTGTTTTAATCCTTTTTGTAAAGCTTTTAATTTCAGCGGATCTTTTAAGCGAACTAAACGAAATAATTCGGGCGCAAAATAAGGAATGCCCGTGAATTTTAACTGCTCTCCTTCTGAAAACGTGTCACCGATTTGAATCGTGCCATGATTGTATAAACCAATAATGTCACCAGGCCATGCTTCTTCAACATGTTCGCGTTCTGAAGCCATAAATGTTAATGCTTGGCCAATTTTGACATCACGCTCTAAGCTCACTTGGTACATCTTCATATTCGGTTTGTAGCGCCCTGAACAAACACGCAAAAATGCGATACGATCACGGTGCGCTGGATCCATATTGGCTTGAATTTTGAAAACGAAACCCGAAAATTTTTCTTCCGTCGGCTCAATCATACGCGTCTTAGTTTCTCGTCCTTGCGGAGCAGGAGCATATTGTGCAAACGCATCTAATAATTCGCGGACACCAAAGTTATTTATCGCTGAGCCAAAAAAAACAGGAGTTAAATCTCCTTGTAAAAATTTTTCTTGATCAAATTCATGACTTGCACCTTTGACTAATTCCACATTGGTGCGTAACTCCACCGCCAACTCGCCAAGAACCGAGTCTAATTCCGGATTATTTAAGCCAAGGATTTTTGTACCTTCTTGCTGAATAGAATTTTTCCCAGGTTCATATAAATAAACAGCATCTTCATATAAATGATAAACACCTTTGAAACTCCGACCCATGCCAATTGGCCAAGTAATAGGCGCACATTGAATTTTTAAAATATTTTCAATTTCATCGAGTAATTCAATCGCATCACGACTGTCACGGTCCATTTTATTAATAAAAGTAATGATAGGAGTATTTCGTAAACGACAGACTTCAAGCAATTTGATAGTACGTTCTTCAACACCTTTTGCTGCATCGATTACCATCAAAGCCGAATCGACTGCAGTCAATGTGCGATAAGTATCTTCTGAGAAATCGGCGTGGCCAGGGGTATCTAATAAATTCATGATATGAGATTTATACGGAAACTGCATAACGGAAGTCGTCACAGAAATTCCGCGTTGTTTTTCTAATTCCATCCAGTCAGAGGTAGCATGACGGGATGCTTTACGACCTTTTACTGTGCCTGCCATTTGAATGGCACCACCAAATAACAACAGTTTCTCCGTCAACGTGGTTTTACCCGCGTCGGGATGTGAAATAATGGCAAATGTACGGCGTTTATTCAGTTCTAGCATATCATTTAAGGTTAAAGGCGAGCCAAGAAGCAAAAAAGTTTTAAAATTCAATGCAGAAAACCCTGCTTTAGGATTCAACAGTCGAATTTAGGATGACGCATTGTACGCCGATATATCTTAATAATCAAACAAAAGAAGCCTTGCTGTGCGAGACTTTATTCTCCTTTTGTTCGACAACAGGCATCTCGACTTTAGTTTTAGGCTTAGCGAATAAGTTGACAAACGGAAAGCAACAACTTGATGCTTGGTCGGCTTCTTTTTGCTTATCTTTGTAATAGGTTACTAACTTATTGAAGTCATCATCCTTACATAATTCTAATGTAATCTTCGAATCCAGTGACTTGAAGCCTGCATTAATAACTTTTTCTATTTCTATTTCTAATTTTTTTAATATCTTATCACTATCAGCATCTTCAACTGCAATTTTTCCGAAATTAAATTGCTCTAAAATTTCAAATAACTTCGCTCTGTAGACCGCTGGATTAAAATGGATAAAGAAACAGCCCATATACCAGCCACGTAAATCATATCGTTTTTTTTCATCCCATGAAATAATCTCACTGGAGAACGGACTATGGCTAAAACTAACTTGCAAAGAGTCTGTTTTTTGTTCTTTAAAGTTTCCTCCGCCGAAAAAAGAATTAGGTTCAGTATCAAAACAAAAAAGTTTCATAAAATTTTTCCACGATATTTTAATAGCAATTTAAGGCATCTTACTGAATCACAGAATTGAGTCAAGCCCTATGATATGTTTGCGAACAAATTCCAAAGGAACTAAATCATGTTAATTTGATAGTAATTCTTCGGCATTTGTAGGATGAACAGCCAACGTGTTTTCTAAATCTTGCTTAGTTGCACCCATTTTTATGGCTACAGCAAACCCTTGTAATATTTCATCAGATTCCATACCAATTAGATGACATCCTATGATTTTTCCAGTTTCTTTTAAAGTAATTAATTTCATTTTCGAAAGAATTTTTTGATCTGATACCCCATAAAATAATGAATCAAATTGATTCTCATAAATAGTTATTTTATCTTTGCCATATTTTTTAACTGCATCTGCTTCTGATAATCCAATCGAACCAATAGGCGGATGAGTAAAAACCACTGTCGGAATGTTTTCATAATCAAAAAAAATATTTTTCTCTCCGCCAAAAATTCTTGTTGCCAATGTTCTGCCTGCGCGAATTGCAACTGGTGTTAATAAACTCTTACCAGTCACATCGCCAATTGCATAAATATGTGGAACATTTGTAGCTTCCCATTTATCTGTAATGACAAATCCTTCGGCATCTGTTTTAACCGAGATTGTTTCTAAATTCAAATCAGCTGTTCTCGGGGTACGTCCAACGGCATAAATGATGCAATCGACATCGGCAATTATTTTATTATCTTCACAAAAAATAACAAATTGATTTTCCTCAATTTTCTTTATTTCAAAAGCAATGTGGTTGGAAAATAATTTAATGCCTTGTTTTTCCATCGATTCCTTTAAAGCATTACTAATAAATTCATCAAAATTACGTAACGGTATATCATAACGAAATAAAAAGGTGACATCCGAACCTAATTGATTGAGAATGGTTGCTAATTCTGAACCTATATAACCACTACCTATAATTGCCACTTTCTTTGGTAATTTTTTTAATGCAAAAAATCCATCTGAATTGATTGCATATTCAATTCCATTTATTTGCGGTTTTTTTGGAGCACATCCTGTTGCTATGACAATATGATCAGCACTGAAATTTTTATTATTAATCTGTAAAGTGTGAGAATTTATGAAAGCACCATGCCCCTGCAAATACATGACCTTATCTTTGGCTAAGCGTTTTTCGTATAATTGATTAAGTTTTCGCAGATAAAGGTCACGGTTATTAACTAATTTGGCAAAATCTAAAGAGAAATGTTGATATTGAAATCCATAAGAAGAACTTAATTTATATGCATCAGCCAAGTTAGCTGCATACCACATAATTTTTTTTGGTATGCACCCTTAATTAACGCATGTGCCCCCTAAACGATCTTTCTCAATCAAGCCAACTTTTGCGCCATAGCTTGCAGCTTTTGTAGCGGTAGCTAATCCACCACTTCCTCCACCTATCACTAACAAATCAAAATGTTCTGCCATTTTTTGCAAAACTCCGAAAAGAATTAGTGGTCGCAAACTTTTGAACAACCTTTAGGATAATTAAAATTATAACTCGAAACTTATTGATTTTTATCAAATAAATATTATTGAGCACTCCTTGATCCATAATAGATTAATTAGATAAAGAGAACTCAGAAATCTAGAATGTAAACCACGGTCTAATTGAGAAATGTTAAAATATAAGATGGATGTAGAAATGAATGCGTTTATAAGGATCAAAAACGATGACAAAAACGTCAGAAATAAATAAACGACCTCCTTTTGATAAAGAAATGCGAGCCATCGCGAATTACGCCTATCGAATGGCACGTTATTGCTTGATGGATAGTTTAGGCTGTGCGATTTAGGGTGTGATTCATTTTAGGAGCACTTATCATGGCAGAAAACCCATTCAAAAGAAGCTTCGAATTCGTTGATATAGAAGAATTACCACTAAAACCGCGTACAAAAGGCATCATTGAAATTCGCGGTCCATATTATGAGGCATTTACTGTAGAACAATTGAAAGGTTTATTAGAAACTTGGGGATATTATGTCGATGGATTCAAATTTGCAGGTGGCATCCAATCTTTATTAACACCGGATATTGTGGGATCCTTTATTGGTCTTGCTCATGATTATGAAGTCTATGTTAATACCGGTGGATTTATTGAAAGAATTGTTATTCAAGATCCCGGATTAATTGATAAATATCTCAGTGAAACAAAGGCATTAGGATTTGATGTTGTTGAAGTATCGAGCGGCATGTTTGAACATCCCTCTGATTTCAAATTAGAAGATCAAATCGAGATCGTAAAAAAAATTGAAAAACTTGGCTTAAAGCCCAAGCCTGAAATCACAATAATGAGTGGTGTTGGTGGTGGCTCAAAAGAATTTGGTTATGGTGAAAAAGTAAAATCGGTAAAAACAGTAAAGAACTTGATTGAAGAAGGCGAACGTTTTTTTGATGCCGGCGCTTACATGTTAATGATTGAATCAGAAGGCATCACTGAAGGAATTGAAAATCCAAAGGATTGGCGCGAAGATGTTATTTTTGCGTTGATAGAAAAATTTGGAACTGAAAAATTGATGTTTGAAGTATCACCCGAAGATGATGAAGCCCGCAAAACGTTTAAATGGTATCTTAAAAAAGTCAGTCTAGATGTCAACTTAATGATGAATTCAAAAAATATTGTTGAATTCAATGCCTGGAGATTAAAACTTTGGGGCGATCGAGAATTGTGGAAAGGAAAAAAAGTTAAATAAACAATAAAACACACAAGGATGTGCGGCCAGCATTTAAAAATGCTAACAAGTTTTAATATGTGTACGGGAGTTAAAAATGTCAGTCTATTCGCGCATCCTTATCGCTGTTGATGATACTGAAATATCCAGATTAGCTATGGAAGAAGCAATTAAATTAGCCAAAGATCAGAAAGCGACTTTAATTATCATTTACATTGCTGATGAATTTGTACCAGCAGCCGAAGGTGTTCCCGTTGATTTTAAACAACACGAAAGCATCATCAGAAAAAAAGGCAGAACAATCTTAAACAAAATGATCGCTCCGGTTCGTCGCTCAAAAATTCCTTACGAGAGTCATTTGATTGAAATTACTGAATCCAGCGAAAGAATTTCAGTAAAAATCGTTGAAGAAACCAAAAAAAGAAAGGCGGATTTAATTGTGGTGGGTACTCATGGCCGTGAAGGACTATCACGTTTATTATTAGGCAGCGTAGCAGAAGAAGTCGTTAGAAATGCTCCTGTTCCGGTACAGCTGGTTAAATCTCAAAATAATGTCATAGATAAATCCTAAAATTTATAATTTTTGCTGGGCCGTTTCTTTAGCCAACCAAATTGAGACCATTGTAATTATCGACATAGCGATCATATAAAGCGAAACGGCCCATGTATTCCCATGTGTCCAAATAACTAATCCTGTTGCGATTAAGGGTGCAAGACCACCAGAAAAAGCAGCTGACAAATGGTAAGCAATCCCAGTTCCGCTATATCGCACACGGGTTTTAAACAACTCTGAGATAAAAGCAGCTTGTGGACCATGCATTGCACCATGACAAATAACCAATCCAAATATGATTGCAGCCCAAATTAACACTGTATTTTTTGTTTGTAATAACCAGAAAAATGGAAAGGCATACAAAGCAATTAAGATAGCGCCAGACAAATAAACTGGACGGCGTCCAAAACGATCGGACAATTTTCCAAAGAAAGGAATTGAAAACGTTTCAAAAAACGCTGCAATAAGCACACCATATAAAATTATATTTTTTGAAAGTTGAAGTTGCTCCGTTGCATAACTCAATACAAAAATGGTAAATATATAAAAAGATGAACTTTCAGCGAAACGAGCACCCATCGCAATCAAAAAGTTCTTTCCAGATTTTTGCACAATTTCTACTGCTGGCATCTTTGACAATCTATGCCCCTTTCCATCAATAACAACATTGTCTAAAATGCGCAATCGAACATATAAACCAAATGCAACCAAAAAGATACTTAACAAAAAAGGTATTCGCCATCCCCAAGACAAAAAATATTGTTCAGGTAATGAGGAAAAAATCAAAAATATGATGATTGATAATATCAAACCAAATGGAGCTCCGGCATTTGGCCAACTTGAATAAAATCCCCGTTCTTTTTCACGACTATGTTCGGCTGTTAATACAGTCGCACCACCCCATTCCCCGCCAATCCCTAAACCCTGTAAAAAGCGTAATACAATAAGTAGTAACGGAGCAAAAACTCCTATTTCATTATATGTCGGTAACAAACCTATGCAAACTGAAGATAAGCCCATAATGAGAAGTGTGACAACTAACATTATTTTTCTGTTAACACGGTCGCCAAAATGGCCAAAGATGACACCACCTAATGGTCTCGCAAAAAAACCCACAGCATAGGTAACATATGCAGCCATGACACCGGCAAGAGGATCGAATTTTGGAAAAAATAATTTATTAAAAATAAGAGCTGCGGCTGTGCCATACAGATAAAAATCATACCATTCAATTGCAGTGCCAACAAAGCTTGCGAAGGCAACTTTTCTTGAAGATTTAGATTTAGGGTCTCTCCTCACGCACGCTCCATGCAGTCTAGGCATACATTAATGCAACATATGAATCTTTAAGATTACTAATCTGAAAGCTAAAATACAAGCACGAAACGATCCAGACAGCGACTAAAAAGAATTTTAAAATTTTTACTCTTTAAACGAATTTGATTAATATAAACGATGTTCTAATACAAACTTAATAAAACTTATCTGGATTTTTTTATATGCAAGGGAAGTATGTAAAAAACTTTTTTTTGATTTTAATCATTTTTGCTGCTTCAAACGTCTTCGCTGACGTTGATCATCACACCAAACTTTGGCTCGAATCACTTTTTATTGGACCTTTTTCAAAAGAACATCCGAAATTTAAATATTATTTAGAACCCCGTATCAAATTCATCAATATCAACACCAACAACCGAACCTTTCAAATAATGGATTATATCTCAAATTAAGTGTTATCTCTTAAATTGTCTAAATTTTCACGGCGCACACCTCCTCCAACCCACTCCATTTAATTCGGACTTCGGAAATTTGATAATTGGTAACTTATTGCTCTTTATAACTTAACAAGTAATAACCCTAAGTTATTTAAGTATCTTCACCAACCTTGCTTAAAATCCCACTTTTACAATCCATACATCAGCTAAAATGAAACTATATAAAATCACCGTCATCTGGAGGATGAGCATGCGTTTTTCAATATATCGCTATAATCCCGAAGCGGACAAAAAACCTTACATGAAAGATTATGAAGTCGATATACCATCTGATTCAGATATGATGGTATTGGAAGCCCTGTTGAAGATTAAAGAAAAAGATGAAACCCTGGCTTTTAGAGCTTCGTGCCGTGAAGGAGTGTGTGGCTCAGATGGCATGAATATAAATGGTCTAAATCGATTAGCCTGCACAACAGCGATCTCGTCATTAAAACCGCCTATTGTGATAAGACCACTTGTCAATATGCCTGTTATTCGTGATTTGGTAGTGGATTTCACTTTATTCTTTAAACAATATGAAAGAGTTCAGCCCTATTTGCAAAATAATGATGAAACCCCGCAAACTGAGCGCTTACAATCACCACAAGAACGCGCCAAAATTGATGGTCTAATTGATTGTATTTTATGTGCTTGTTGCACGAGCTTTTGCCCTTCTTCATGGTGGAACCCCGAAAAATTCATTGGTCCAGCTGGATTATTATGGGCTTATCGTTTTATTCAAGATAGCCGCGACACGGCAACAGATGAAAGATTAGCAAATTTAGAAGATCCTTTTAGTGTATTTCGATGTCGAACCATTATGAATTGCACCGTGGTCTGTCCTAAAAATTTAAATCCGTCTGCTGCAATTGCAGGAATTAGAAGAAAGATGGCTGAAAAAGGATCGTAAGCTAAGAACAAACTTAAAAGGAATTGCAATGAATCAATATAAATTTAAAAATCTGAATTTTTTTACCATTAAATTTCCTTTAACTGCAATTGTATCTATCCTGCATCGATTGTCAGGAATATTTATTTTCTTAATTATTCCCTTTGTATTGTGGATTCTTGATGTCGCCACTGGTTCACCTGAAGGATTTTCACGAATTCAATCCATAATGCTCAATCCTATCTTATCCTTTTTCATATGGTTAATTTTAATATCACTTTGGTATCATCTTTTTGCCGGATTGCGCCATATTTTGATGGATATAGGATTAGGGGAAGACTTAACAAGTAGCAGAATAAGCGGAATGCTTGTAATTGTTCTGACAATTATTTTTGCCATCTTAACAGGAATTTGGCTATGGTAAACAAACCCACATCGGACATGAGTTTAACAGCAAATGGATTACGTGATTGGTTAATACAACGTTTTTCGGCAATCATTTTAGCAATTTATTTTCTAGTTATTGTGATCTTTTTATTAATTCATTCGCCAATCAATTTTATTACGTTAAAAAATTTATTTGCCCATCTTTGGATGCAAGTATTCAGCATCATCACTTTATTATGTTTAATTTTCCACGCCTGGGTTGGAATCTGGACTGTTATCACGGATTACATTAAACCTGTTTTTTTACGTATTTTTATTCAACTGTTAATTATTTTAAGTTTATTCATTTATTTTTTTTGGGGTATTGAGGTTTTATGGAGATTGATATAAATGAAAATTAATACTTATACTTTTGATATCATCGTCATCGGCGCAGGCGGTGCTGGCATGACAACCTCTCTCTATCTCGCCAACTCAGGTTTAAACGTGGCTGTATTATCAAAAGTTTACCCCATGCGTTCCCATACTGTTTCTGCTCAGGGTGGTATCGCCGCTGCATTAGGTAATATGCATGAAGATGATTGGCGTTGGCATATGTATGATACCGTGAAAGGGTCTGATTATCTTGGTGATCAAGATAGCATTGAATATATGTGTCAAAATGCACCTGAAATGATGTATGAAATAGAACATATTGGTATGCCTTTTTCTCGCACGGAAAATGGCAAAATTTGGCAACGCGCTTTTGGCGGACAGACCATTAATTATGGCCAAGGCTATGCGCATCGAACTTGCGCTGCGGCCGATCGCACAGGGCACGCTCTTTTGCATACCTTGTATCAAAATAATGTTAAAGCTAAAACACATTTTTTTAATGAATGGTTCTCAATTGATTTAGTACGCAATGCGAAAAAAAATATAACCGGCGTGGTTGCAATTCACATAGCAACTGGAGAAATTGCTTTTTTTAATGCAAAAATTACTATTTTTGCGACAGGTGGAGCAGGTCGCATTTACGAATCGACAACAAATGCATTAATCAATACTGGCGATGGTTTAGGCATGGCATTGCGCGCTGGTATTCCTGTTCAAGACATTGAAATGTGGCAATTTCATCCAACCGGAATTCCTGGCATAGGTATTCTAATTACCGAAGGGGTGCGAGGTGAAGGTGGCTATCTGGTTAATAAAAATGGTGAACGCTTCATGGAACGCTATGCGCCTCACGCAAAAGATCTCGCATCTCGCGATGTTGTTTCGCGTGCTATTGCAAAGGAATTTCGTGCAGGTAATGGCTTTAAAAAGGATGGTATAGATTATGTCAAGTTGAAATTGGATCATCTAGGTGAAGAAGTCATTAATTCTCATTTACCTGGTATACGCGAATTAGCAAAAACGTTTGCACATGTCGACCCAATCAAAGATCCCATTCCTGTAACACCAACTTGCCACTATATGATGGGTGGCATACCGACAAATAAACATGGGCAAGTCATTACCATCTCTGAAAGAGAAGAAGATCAAATTGTTGAAGGCTTTTATGCTATCGGTGAATGCGCAAGTGTTTCAGTTCATGGAGCAAATCGTTTAGGTAGTAATTCTTTATTAGATTTGTTAGTTTTTGGCCGTTCGGCCGGAATGCATGCTGCCGATGCTATTAAACATGACTTACCTTTACATCACTCCAGTGAAGAAGAAATTAAAGCTGCTTTAATTCGATTAGAACGTTGGAACACAACAGACAAAGGCGAAGATTATAACGAAATACGCCATGCTATGCAGAAAACTATGCAAGAAGACTTTGGTGTATTTAGGACTGAAAAATATATGGTTGAGGGTGTTAAAAAAATTGAAGAACTACGCTCACGCCTTGAACATGCTGCTTTAACAGATCGCAGTCAAATATTTAACACAGCAAGAATTCAAGCATTGGAATTAGATAATTTAATGGAAGTGGCTTATGTAACCTCTATTGCTTGTTTAGCACGTCAAGAAAGCAGAGGGGCGCATAGTCGTGAAGATTATCCGGATCGAGATGATAAAAATTGGTTAAAACATTTATTATGCTTCGCTAATGGAAAAATTAAATATCGAGCTGTTAACATGAAGCCTACCACGGTAAAACCATTTGAACCTACCAAAAGAGTCTATTAAAATACGGAAATTCTAACTACTCGGTTTTTTATTGAAATTAAAGCACAGTCCCATTCTTAATCCCTTAAATACCAAGGGATCGTAATCACAACTGTCTTTTCATCTCCCTCAAGAAAAAGTAATGCTCTCAAACCTTCTGCATGAACATTATGTAATAAATATTCATACCAATGAGGTTCAATTAATTTTGGAATAATAACGGCAATCAAATGATCGGGCTTTTCTTTTCTAATTTTTTTCACATAACTTAAAATAGGCTTATAAATTAAACGATATGGAGATTTAATTATTTTTAAATGAGGCACATTGAGGCTCTCTACTTTTGCAGGTTTTGCGACCCTTTCCTTCCAAATTTTCTTTAAGTTTTCACCATCTTCATCCGTTCCTTCATTAATAAATACGGCTGTAACATCTTCAGAAATCAAGAGAGCAAAGCGAACGGCTTTTTCTGCAAGTGCATTCCAACCACGAATCGGGATAATAACGATAGGAGGATATAATTTAGAAATTTGTAGTTCATGATTACCAGATATTTCTTGAGAAAGCTTTGCATAGTGTTTTTGTATTTTTGAAAACAATAAAGCAAGTAAAGGGGCCACAATCACAATAATCCAAGCACCGTCTATAAACTTTTCAGCAATTATAATTATCAATGCAATACCAGTTGTAACTGCGCCTAAACCATTAAAAAATAATTTAATTTTTGCTTTCTGGTCATCTTTTTTCCGTAACCAATGCACAACCATTCCTATCTGCGAGAATAAAAATGCGCTGAATGCGCCAACAGCAAATAATGGAATAAGTTTTAATGTAATGCCTTTAAATGCGATGAGAAGTAATGCCGAAAAAAACGCTAATACAAGAATTCCATGGGTAAAAACGAGTCGCCTGCCACGTTCTGCAAAAAAATGTGGTAAAAAATTATCTTGGGCCAATAAGCGACATACTCTTGGGAAACCAGCAAAACTCGTCTGGGCAGAATACGTTAATATGATAAAAATGCTCACGGCGGAAATATAATAAAAAACCCCTTTTCCAGTCACAGCCGCAACTAATTGGGTCAATATTGTTTGATATCCTGGTTTGCTTTCATCCATTGCAACGATATGGTAGGCAGGACAAAGATAGCCAAGACACAATAAAAATAGCACCAAAACGCCCACAATTACTGTTAAAGTCCATTGTGCATTTTTAACTGTAGGTTTAGAAAATAATGGCACCGCGTTGCTCACCGCTTCTATACCCGTCATTGCTGTCAATCCATTTGCAAACGCGCCCAATAATAACCATATACCAATAGATTCTGTTGCGGAGGGGAAAGCAGGGATGGAAACCACAGGCTTTGGATTGCCATCGCTTAAAAAAGCATAAACCAGGCCAATAATAAAGGTTACACTCAAGCACAATACAAAAGCGATAATGGGTCCAACAAAAAATAATCCTGATTCACGAATCCCACGCAAATTAAGAATAGTTAACATGAAAAGAACAGCCAGGCACAAAATAAGCGTATAGGGTTGAAGAGCAGGAATAGCGGAAACTAAAGCGCCTATTCCAGCAGAAATCCCTACTGCAACATTTAAGAGATAATCCAATAATAATGCGATTGCTGCCCATAAGCCGGCTTTTCTGCCCAAATTATCACTCGCAACAATATAAGCTCCTCCTCCCATTGGGTAAGCTGCAGTAGTTTGCTGATATGAAAGATAAAGCGTGATAAGCATCGCTATTATCGCGAGAGTAATAAAAGAAAAATAATGCGCCTCTGCCGCACCAAGCGGCAGTAAAATCATTAAGGCAGCTTCGGGACCATATGCTGTTGAAGCAAAAGCATCTAAACCTAGCGCTGCAACACCTGTTAGAATTGTAAGCTCTTGTTTTTTGCGCTGCCCTGAAGCTAAAGGACGTCCAAAAATCTTTTCCCAAAACGACATAAGCAATCCTTCCTCAAGCTCCTTTTATTATTATATCCTGTACTTTGGGACTAAATATTTATTCATGAATCAAGTGGTAAATTTTGATCATTGTTTAGTATTTGGTTATATTTTAATCCTGCCAAGTGAATCATTTGAAACTCCTACTGTAAAACGAAGAACTAACAATCTCCTTATTGGATCAATGATATAATGATTAGAAAGTCCTATAGGATTTCTTAATATGGATCTTTTTAGACTACTAAGATCTTGTAAACTATTTTCTTCTCTAAGCGATTCATCACTGACAAACCTTTTGAATAAAAGCAAAAAAATATACTTCAATAAAGATAAAATATTATTTACACAAGGTGATTTGTCTTATCATTTGTACATTGTTTTGAGTGGTAAAATTGCTATTTATTTAAAATCCGATACGAATCAAGCTAGAGTAATAAATGAAATTTTGCCTGGTCAACCTGTCGGAGAATTAACCGCCTTAACACATGAGCCTCGCCCTACCACAGCAAAAGCAACAAAACGTTCCATTTTACTCAAAATACCTAGCGACACATTTATTGAATTATGCGAAAAATATCCTAATATAAGCTTGGAAGTAATCAATACAACATTCAAACAGTCTCGTAACATTATCAAACTACTTTCAGATGAGTCCATTAGAAAACACATTGCCATTATTCCAGCGAACCAAAAAATGGATTTAAAAATTCTTCACGAAAATCTTGCAAAACATTTATCATCTTATCCCGATGTCATTTTTTTTTCTGATCTTGATGATAAAGCAAGTAAAAAACAAAAAAACATTAATGAATTAAAAAAATATATTGATAATATTGATAATCAGAACAAAACTATCGTGTATCTAATCAAATCTTATAAATCAGCTTTATCTGAAATATGTTTTGGCCAAGAACGAGTTGACATGATTTACGTTGTTGGCAATGGAGAATCTAAACCAAATATAAGTCGATCAACTCATTACAAGATAAAAATTAATAGCTATAAAATCAAACCGGAACTTATTTTATTATATCCTAATGAAAAGAGAAGACCTCAATTTACTTCCAAATGGTTAAAACAAATTTCTTTTAACATGCATCATAATATTCGTATTAATCGCCAAACTGACTGGGAACGTTTATTAAGATTTATTAATGGCAAAGCTGTATGTGTGGTATTCGGCGGAGGCGGTTTAAGATGTTGGGCACAATTAGGCGCTTTAATGGCATTAAGCAAAATGAAAATTCCAATTGATGCGGTTGGTGGTACAAGCGCTGGCGCAATTGTTGCTGGTTATTATGCTATGACTGAATCCTATGAAGCACTTCACGGACTTGAAGAATTATCTGAAACTGCCAGAAAAGCAATTTCATTAAAAAATTTAACCTGGCCTTCCGCTGCTTTGTTTAATGGAAAAGGTTTTACGCAAAAATTGCAAGAAATTTTTGGCAAAATTCATATGGAAGATCTTTGGATTCCTTGTTTTTGTATAACAACAAATTTGTCTGCTAACAAATCTATTATTTATCGTAAAGGTTTTTTATGGAAACATATTCGGAGCAGCACAGCTGTTCCCTTAGTATTTCCACCCATAGTTGCGAATGGTAAATTACATATTGATGGTGGATTAATAAATAACTTACCTGTTGATGTCATGAAAAAAATGATTAATGGAAAAGGAATAATTATCGCGATTGAATTAACTCATATGATTGAAGATATTACTAAATACAAATTCCCGCCTATTTTACCTTTTATGCCGACAGCACTAGCAAAGTTAAAATTGGCTCATAAAAATTATAAATTTCCTCCGCTTATCGATACATTTTTAAAATCACTACTCACTGGTTCCTCGACAAGACAAGCAGAAAATGCAGCCATGGCAACTATACTTGTTTCTCCAGATCTCTCTAAATTCAGTCTTTTACGAATCAAGAAAAAAGATGAAAGCACATTGATTAAAATTGGTTATAAAGAAACCTTAAAAAAAGTAAAAGCATTTCAAAGAAAAAATAATATCAAAGAATAATTTAGGGCCTGTTTGATAGTTCGCTAGCCTGATCTGCAAATTCCAGATTTCGAGTAAATGTTTTTATACTTGCAAATCCTTGGCAAACACTAACGCATCTTCGCGTCCATTTTGAGTTGGATAATAATCTTTTCTTTCACCGATTTGAACAAAACCCAGTTGTTGATATAACGCAATAGCAGATTTATTTGAGCGTCGAACTTCTAAATAAGTAATGACAACTTCTTTGCCCCGCGCCATATTTATAGCGTGCGAAAGTAGCTTACGACCAAAACCTTTACGCTGATAATTGGGATGCACACCCAAATTTAGAATATGACTTTCACCTACATGCATGGTAACAATAATGAATCCAACAACATTTTGATCGAATTCTATCACCCACCCCTGATAACCCGCTTGCCAACATCGCTCAAATGTTTCGCGCGACCAAGGTGCATTTTGGGTAAGTTGCTCGATGGCTATAAGTTGTGCAAAATCTAACTCGTTCAAATTTCGTAACATGCCCTATCCTAAAATCTGCAAAAGATACCATTTAGATTCTCTATTATAGCATTTCTCTTTTCTTATGCTATTCTGGGTGTTAAAATTTATACATGAGAGCGACGTAACCACTTAGATAACAAGAATGTTTTTGGAATATAAGAAGCAATGAATGGAAGAGAAGAAGATAAAAAAGAATGCCCTCAGTTCGCTTACTTTTCCAAACTTCCGACCGCATTAAAACAGTTGATTTTAAATAACTTAAATCTCACCGATACTATTAATTTCGGCCTTGTGTCTAAGAATGCAATCCAACTCGTAAAATCAAATAATCTTTTTTGGAAAACAACTATAAAAAGACATTTTGCCGATGTGCAAGAATATAAATCCACACCTTACACAATATTCAAAAAAAAATTCATTTGGGAATCTACAATAGATGATGCAGATCAAACCAAAATCAACCCTAGACACTTAAAATTATTACGTTTACTTAAAGAAAATAAAATAGAACTTTTTAAATTAGTTTGGAATGAAACAACAGAAATCAAAGATAGATTAGAAGAATTACTAAATATTCATGACAATAATAGTAACTTACTTTTCCATTCATTTAAAAATCGCTTTTCAAATTTTATTGATACCTTTTTTTCTCTTGCCCACTCTTTATTTGAAAATGAAGAAAAAAAATTAGATTTAACGCGCAGAGGTCCTTGGAACACCCATTTTTTATATTGGGCTGCAACCTTTGGAAAAGATGACTTCATCGTT
>JANWKO010000045.1 GCA_025451335.1 Gammaproteobacteria bacterium | reverse complement strand
GGGCAGAGTAATTTATTGCTTTGTTGCTGATGTCGTAAGTTTACAATCACAGGATAGATCGAAATCGGTATTGCTATTTGGCAAATTTGTTGCTGTCCCTTCACAAATTATTGTAGTGTTTTTATATTCTTGTTTATGCTTGAGAATTTGCAAAACATTTTTTTCGCATATATCATCAGATGATTCTACGCTTGTTGGCTCTGAGTGAACGTTTTTAATTTCACAACTAATTTTTCCATTTTCAGGAGGGTTCGGGCAACTTGTTTGTAATTCGCCAGCAAAGCAATAGCTTGCTAAAAAGAGAATGGATATTAAAAAGAATAATTTCATCTAGTAAAAAGCCTCCGTAGGTCCTAAATGCGCAGCAATATCCGCCGCATTAAATGGATAGAAATTGGCAGGCATAGGAGAATCAAACATATAAATAATCAGCCTGACATGTCTCACTGGGCATCTCGGATTAATATGACCGATACAGTCACCGCAATAATTTTTTATGCGAAAAGGATTGAATTCGCTAGATTTATAGAATTTCGATTTATACAAGATAGGGTTATATTTATATTGGCTATAATTAATCGAATTAAAGAAATTAAAATGGTTGGGCTCACTGTATACATCAATAATACAAAAATAATCATATGCATTTTCAATCGTGACTAAGGCGCTTCGATACAGTAAATAATTTTCAACTTCTCTGGTTGTGGCAAAAGGAAATTTTTTAAATTCGATGCAAGCGTAAGGACAAGAGCGATAGATATCCGTTTGGCCAATACCATAAGTTTCTACGTATTTTTGGGTTGTGGCACAGCCCAATAAAATGAGGGTTACGATTGTTAGAATAAGTGATTTTAGCAAATCCATTGCTGATGCCATTTTCAAATAAAATCATTGTAACATTAAAATTCATTTGAGTATAAATTGGGATTGAGCTTTAAAACCGGCGCTGCCTCTTTACTCTTTTGGCTTGGCGGAGCCTTATAACTCATAAAAGCTTCTCCCGGTTCAGGATAGAAATGAGTTGCACATCCTGCGAGACTTAAAATGATTGCAATTAATAGTATAGGTTTCATCGTTAGCTAGGCCCAACACAATTCCCAAAAAAACGTTTATAATTATAACTTGCTTCCGCATTCGTCGGCGCTGATAAATCGGTACAACCGCCAAAAACAAAACTCATTCCTAAATTAATAAGAAAATCATTTCTAGCATGATTAGTAGAATAGATATCTTTAAATTCCAAACGTAAGGCAATTGATTTGCTAAAGAAATATTGGCTTCCCAAGGCTGCATTGATACCGGCCCCATTAATAGCATTGGGGGCACTATCAACGTTAAGATAACCGACGCCAAAAGCAATATAAGGTTCATATTGTAAATAAGAAGTTATTCGATATAAAGCATCCAGCGTATATAAATTCCCACGTACATTACGATTATGATGATAATCTTCCGATCGAGTCATAAAAGTGCCTGCAGTTGCTTCCATTGCCCATTTTCTGGTGAAATCAAAAGCCAGAGCTATGTTAGGCATACCTTTATCTTGGAGATGCCATTTACTATCAAACATGTAATACCCTTCCGCAGCTGTTAGCGTCGTTGCGAAAGGTCGATTGCCGGCATAGATGGATTGATTACTCAAGGTTGTTAATAAAACGATTGATATTAACAACTTCCTATATTTCACTTTGAATTCCTCTTTCAATTCTACACATCGATGTCGCATTCTTACTGATTGATTAATATGGATTATCTTAACGGTTTGAACAAAATATTCCAACCTTAAGATTTGCTTAATATTTGATCATTATAATAAAAAAACAATAATTTTTGGAATATCCCCGCTATGCTGCGAGTAACAGATTCACCCTGCTTATCGCCGGATGCTTTTCACTTACCTTCTGATAGAAAAGAAGAAAAGTCACTTATCGATTATAAAAAGTTATATGGTGATAACCCTGTCTATAGAATCTATGTAAAAGAACCTCCCAAACCTAAAAAATCTGCATCTAAAGAAGAACAACAAGCCCATGAAGAAGCAGAGAGAAAACACGAGCAATTTAAAACCCAATTTTTCATAATTCTTGATGCATTAGCAATATGGGGAGCAGAAAATAAATGTGAATTTCAAAATTTAGTTCCTACTTTCAAAGCAAAATTCTTTGAACCATATTGGTTAGGGAAGAAAGATGGCAAATGGTTTGAAAATTATAAAGCTAACCTAGAAACAGTTTGGTTTCATACGCAACGAGCTGATTTTCGTGACATTGACAAAGAAGCCATTGATTTTATGCTATCCCATGCATTTAATCAGGATGAAGAGAATCCCACTTGCAGTGCTGGCTCTGGTAATGATGCCGAACTTTTAGTCGACATTCTCAATCAAGATGTCTCTATGCCTAGATGGTTAAGTCGTTTTTGCAATAATATAAGCTATGAATTTGCAACAAAACATATTGAAAAAGGCCTTAGAGATGGATTACTTCAAGACGGTTTACAAAGTCACGTTTATTCTGAGTGCTGGCGCCACATACGCGCTCATGGCTGGCCTTGCTCACTAAAAGCGGATGAAAATGATACTTTTATCACTCTCACTAAGGACGATGTCAATGCTTTGTTAAAACATATGCAAGATGCATTTATGCCTAAAAACATTCTTGAGCGTATTTATACTGATTTTAAATCTGAATTTCAAAAACTTCATCAGTTAAAAGACAACGACGAATGGGGACCGTATGATAAAAATCGCGTAACGCAAATTGAATTTTTATTAAAAAAATTAGAATTAAACATAGCACCTGATCAAATTTTTGATTACCAAAATATAAGTAGCGATGTCACATTAATACGAATTAATGAAGTTAAATTTAAAAATTACGTACTAAAAGAATTAAGAGAAAAGAAAAGAATATTTAATTCTGGGAATTGGACACACCGTTTTATCGTAACACAAACCGGCGAGCAGACTGGTACAAGTTATTGGCTATTTAATGATGGTGATGCACAATCAGAACTTTTCTATTTGGAAGAAAAAGATAGCATAGAAATTCCATTCGAAAAACTGTTACATCTATGCCAACTACCTTCACCCATTCAAGACCAATTAAAAAAAATAATGATAAAACAAGCGGATGAACATATAGAAAAAGCGCTTAAAGAAAAAAATGCTAAATTCATCTTGGAAATTATCAAAGCAGGTTACCCCTTATCCAGAAAAAATCTGCAAGGAAATACAGCAGTTCTTTTAGCAGCTGAAGATTTTAATTGGGAATTAGTCCAAAAATTACTAGACTTAGCTCAAGAAAAAATATCATCTGGTGAAATGCAACTTTCTCCTCAAGATCTTCAATTAGATAGAGTATTTTTGTTAGCCGTCTTTTATGAAAAAAATTGGACATTAGTTAATCGCTTAGTCCAATACCAAATCAATGTGGACGAAATTTGTTTCCAACACAATGGATATTGTGCGCTTCATGCAGCAATTTATCGTAATAATATTCATCTCGCGCAGTTACTATTGACAAAAGGGGCGAATCCCAATTTGCAAGCCAAAAAAACAGATGATAATCCCTCTCCCCTGATAGTGGCCGCCGGTTCAAAGCAAGTAGAAATGAAAACATTTGATTGGCTTCTGGAACAAGATGTGGATCCCGACTTAAAAACCTCTGGGGGCCACACTGCTTTAACTGTTGCAGCTGCGACGGGACAGTTCGAAAAATTTGATAAACTATTATCTTTGTGTAAAAGAAAAAGCAAAACATTCACTGAGCAACTTAGCATGACTATTCCCTTTGCAGGTGAGCCCACCTTCTCTCTAGAAAGGTTTAATTTACTACTTGAACTCGATAACATTAATCTTGATTCGAAAAACTCATCCTCAGGCCATACAGCACTGACTTTAGCAGCAAAAACAGGACAAATTGAAAAAGTTAAAAGCTTATTAATGCACAGAAGAAAAAGTAAAAATATACAAGAACAGCTGAATATAGCGTTTTATGAAGCCATAGTAAATGGGCATATGCAAATAGCTGTATTACTTGCCATGGCTGGCGCTTCTATGGAAATTCTTCCGCAATTGAAAATAGATGATAAAAATGCGTTAGATAAAGTGGCTGAACAAGGAAATTGGGAAATGTTTTATTTTCTCATTAAAAATGGCTATCCGCTGAATTCGAAAAATCCAAAAGGTGAAACTCCTATTGAAATTGCAGCTGATTTACAGAAATGGGATATGGTCAATTTCATTCTTGACAAACAACCAAGTGATGAAAAAGACGAAGCACATTACGGACTTTGTTTAGTTTATGCAATGAAATATGAGCAATGGAATATAGTCAACAAATTATTAGAATTTCCAATTAAAGTAAATTGGAAATTGAATGGATGTTCTGCATTTTATTATGCCATATTATATAATCAAATTTTCGATGAAACTGAACTAAAACCTTCTATAGCAAAAAGATTATTAACTGCCAAAGCAGATATTAATCAGGCTAATGCCAAAGATGGAATAACGACTTTACACATGGCCGCAAGCAAAAGTGAAGTTAAAATCGAAACATTTAAAAGGTTACTCCAAAGAGACGGCATCAATCGTGAACAATTTGACAAAAATGGCAACACATCATTAATGCATGCTATAGAAGCAGGTGCGTTAGAAAAAGTCATAGCATTATTAGAATTAAATGTTAATTTTTGGCATAGAAGAGCAGATGGCAAAGCAGCGCTTGATATAGCAGCAGGAAAACAAAATAAAGCAATCATCGAAGCATTAATTTCACAACACATTAAAATCGCAAAAAAATACTTAGAAACCGCCGACTTTAAAAATGCAGCCAATTTATTAATTCGCGTTTATCCTTATAATCAAGATGCATTTTTTAATACCATAAATGAATTAACACCGAATTTAATAACAGCAATGGTTGATGGGCAAAATTGTTATGCAAAATTGCTAGAAACTTGTATTAATCAAGCTTTTAATGTAAACAGGCCAGATGCCATTCCAGCAATCTTGAAAGCAATCCACACTGCTGATTTGAAAGAAATTCCCTATGCTGATTTTTTCTTTCACATTTTAATTAAAGTCTTGAAAGTAAATAATCTAGATCGAGCAAAAATAATAATGGATCAATATATTGAAAGTAAAGCATCTCCGCTACCTGAACCATTACTCAAAGGACTGTGTTCATCAGAAATAAAATTCGAAATATTTGATTTAATAATGAACCATCCTAAAATACAACAACTGCATAAAAATGCTCAATTTTATAAATTTTTGTTGAATGATTTAATTAATCAAAAATCAGTTCATATAAATTCCCTTTTAAAGCGAACAGAATTGATGGAAATGTTTGATGAAAGCAAAGAGCCTCATCCGCTTTCTGACGATTTATTCAAAGTCATTTGCTTGCCTGGAGTTACTTTAGAGACATTCAATTTCATATTGAATCATCCAAAATTGCAACGACAATTGAATAACGATACGCGTTTCTTTAAATTAATTTTGCAAGAATTAGTTAATAATAACGCAAAAGATAAAATGGAATCGCTATTGAAGCGAAAAGAATTGCCATGCATTTTAGTACTGAATGATATGAAAAAAATTCCTAATAATGAAAGTGAAACATATCAGGTATTCGCAAAAAACGTTGCTAAAAACCAAAGAATTCTCCATGCACTGAAATGTATTGATAGAAATGATTTCAGTGTACCCGTTGATCCTATTCTTTTTGATCAGAAAGAGAAAGTGGAAATATTGTTAAATGCTATGCCCTTAAATAAAGAAAAGAAACTACGCATTCAGTTTATATTAGGTGAGTTAAGTAATAAACCTGTCAATCGAAATTTATGCGCCGCATTCAAATTCGATTGGTATAACCAAGCGTGTTTATTTTTACAACATAGTAGCGAAGTTTTTGAAAAATGTCCGGGTCGTCGACAAAATATCCGTAGTCACGCTTTTGCTGCTATCTATCAAGAATATTTAAAATTGAATAACGATCCTAATCAACAAATTGCCTTGATTGACAAGGCAAAGAAAGAACCTGTTTTTGTTAAAAAACACCATGCATCTAAATTCTTTGTTCCAACTGATGTTTTAACAAAATTAGATAGAATGAAATCCAAAGCTGTAAAGAAATTAGGGTCTGTTGACATTCAGCATAGTAGAAATGTCAACAGCACTTAAACAATCGATGAGGAACTTCTGGTTGCCTGAAAATGAATGTTTTCTTAAGCTTACCTTAATCATTTTTGCGTACAATATACGCATTATTAGTATTTGAGAATATTTAAATGTCATCAGCTCGAGAAGATTCAGAGTCTAAAAAACCAAAATCTAACCCACAGACAACTTTATCTTATCCATCTTTTTTTGAATGTTACTTGCCCTTAGGAACACATCATTTGACGTTATCAGACCTCTATCCTGGCTATCAAATAATACGTGATTTTTTAACAATTTTAGATCTCGACTCTTTAAGTCAAGTTTGCAAAGCCTATCGAAAACCTAGCATGTTAGAAATGGCGAGAAAATTTATAGAAGCATTAGAGAAAAATCCTCTTCGCTTTATTGGCACTTCTTATCAAGAACATTATCCAAATAGCAAACAAATTTTAGGTATTATAAAAGGCGCCGGCGATATTGATAGTAAAATTAATGAAATGCATAAT
>JANWKO010000044.1 GCA_025451335.1 Gammaproteobacteria bacterium | reverse complement strand
CCATTGAAGGCAATTACAATAATGATGTTATGGTTATTGGTAGTGATGTAACTGTCAACGCTAACATTAAAGGTGACTTACGTTTAATTGCCAGCGATGTGGTTATAAAACCAGGTACACGAATTGCTGGTAGTCTTTATTATTTAGCGAGTGATTTTAAAATTGAAAAAGGTGCAGTTATCTTAGGAAAAGTTACACCTTGGAATACTCAACAACTCTCAGTTTATCAACATCCCTGGTACATTTTGACTGTTGGAATTTTATTTTTGGTTGGAGAATTTATATTAGGACTTTTATTAATATTAATCTTCCCAAGATTATCTCAAAATACGGTGGCTAAATTAATTAAAAAACCTTGGGCAAGTTTAGGCTGGGGCTTACTCACATTGTTTTTAACCCCTGTATTAATCATTTTATTTTTAGTGACTGTTATAGGCATACCAATTGCCCTTGTTCTACTCTTATTTTATTTAGTAGCATTAATGCTAGCTTACGAATATATAGCTATGTCATTAGGTGTTCTTATTTTTAAATTATTCCGCAGCAAATCTGAAAGCAAATGGTTATATGCTTGGGGCGTATTATTCGGATTAATTGTCTTATATTTTATTACGCAAATTCCTTATATAGGTGGCTTGATTGGTTTTATCGCTTTGCTATTAGGCCTTGGCAGCTTAATGATGGGCGTTTTTCAAAAATCGGATGAAGCTATAATAAAATCAGAATAAAAGAATGAAATATTAGGGCTTGTTGACAATTCGCTAGGCTGATCCTGAAATCACTGAGAATTGTCAACAGCTCAAAATCCCGCGAAGATTAACCGTGGAAATAGCTGGTACTGATAGTTTAAAGATTCCCATCTTGCTCAAATGGCAAGATACTCTCGCCATGGATACTAGCGCTAATTTTAGGATGATTTGTAAAATTGTCCAAGCCAGTGGCTAATCTTTTTAATTTTTTTATATCCTTATAATCAAGGCTTAATGCTGCATCTAACCATAACAGCTTAAACTCAAGTAATTCTTTCGGAGAAAGCATTAATGCCTTCGATTTTTCTCTATACAAATAAGAATAAATTCGATGACGGGGATGGATGCTTTTTAAACAATTATGTATAACTTGATTTACCTCAGATGCAGGCACTATTTTTTCAATCAATCCTTCCTTGCGAAGAAGATCAATCGACAACTGTTTACCTTTAAAAATACTATCCTTCAACTCTGAATGAGGAATTTTTCTCATCAGCAATTTTAAAGTTCCAACCGAAGGCAATAAATTATAACGAATCTCGGGAAAACAACATTTAGTTCCTTCTTCAACAAAAACCACATCATTTGATATTGCTGCCTCTAACCCCGCCCCATACGCTTTTCCTCGAATTAAAGATATTGTAATAGACGGGTTGATATCAAGCCTTAATAAATTAATGTAAAAAACATCCATGCAAAAATCTAAATATTTGCTTAAATTCTGACGCTCTTCTTGCGCTATGAGCTGCACAATATAATGAATATCTAAACCCAAACTAAAACAATTCGGATTATCGGATAACCAAATGATATATTTTGGCGAATATTCTTTTTTTGCATTGCATAATTCTGCAACCCTATCTTGTGCGGAACGAATATTTTGCAAAAGAGTTAATGTGAAAACGGGCTTAGGTGGCTTCATTATGCACCACAGTGCTTGATAAACTGGATCGAAATAAGTAGAAAGCTGTTCATAATCCTGGGTTAAAAAATGTTTGCACTTATTATTTTGAGAATTCATATACCCATCCTAAAATAATGCACCTTATTTGAAGTATAGCACGAATCCAGCGATATTAACTTGTTGATTTTAAAATCAATTTTTTTGCAATCCCTATATTGAATTAACCTTATAGGTTAAGACTACTGCCACTATAATGCGAAGCCCCATATAAAACATTAAGTGGCGTAAATTTTGCATAGTGTTCACTCTCCATGCAAAATTTATTTTCGCCGAAGGCGACCTTTATTGACTACGATTTGATAAGTTTATTAATATTCATTATAGAATTATCGCTGTCGCTTAGACCGGGATCCAGAATTATGGTGAGATTGGGGTTGAGCATTGGTTTTGTTTTGAGTTCGAACGTGTGTTGAGGTTTGGTTTGTAACATGACTACCCACCCAAAATTGGGAGGATCTTGCTCTTTCCTCTTTTTTCACTTTCGCTAGCTCTAATTTTTTTTCTGTAACTTGTTTTACTCTCTCGAGTGCTTCTTTCTCTAGTTTTTTTAACGTTTCTACTCTTGCTTGTTTTTCTTCTGGTGTCAAGCTTGCTTCTTTCTTAGCTTTTTCCTGAGCTTTTTTTTCTTGTTCTTCTTTTGCTTTCTTTTTTGCATTTTCTTTTTCTTTTTGTTTCGCTTCTTTTTTTGCTTGTTTTTCTCTTTCTATTGCTTTATTTACTTCTTCTTCTAACTGATCTATGTCTTTTTCCTCGAACTCCTTCTCTCTTATTTCATCTTCTATCCATCTTTTCAATTCTGGATATTTCTTACAATACGAATCACACAAATTATCAATTTTTATCAAAACACCATTAGCATAAGAACTGTGTCTTTTTGACAAGTCAGTATCATTCTTTTCATCCGCATTTTTGTCTGCCTTTTTAGCAAGTTCGGTATCCGGTTCAGCTTTAAATTTATTAATCAACGGCAAAACATTAAGCATAAACATTTCCATAATGTTATGATAAGATTCAATATCAGAAAATGTTGGTAACGCTATTTCTGATGCAAAAGAAAGCCCTGCCTTTGCAATTTCTTTTTCCATTGCATTACTTTTTATATATTCCATTACCTTTTTTTTAAATTTTTCCATTGCACTTTGAATATTTTCCATTGCTTTTATTTGATCAGCTGAGAATTGTTTAGGTTGTTGCCGTAGAGAATTTAATACTTTGTAAAGAAAACGACAAAATTTGAAAAGATCATTTACATCTTTTCTTGCTTCTATTTTCGCTCGAGATTTTGGATTATTCTCTAGAAACGAAGCACAATCTCTTTCCAGGCTATCTAAATTATCAAAAAGAGAAACTAAACTTACAGCTTCTCCATAAGTTCTTTCTTGCACCTCTTTTCTTTTTTTTAATAATTCTTTAATGACATCTCTTTGGCTTTTAATACATGGCAAAACTTCGAAAATGATGTTTTCTATTATTTTTTTTGAATCATGATAATCAGCAGAGGTCAGTTTAAGTTGACCATAAATAGATGGAAGTTCAGCATCTTGAATAGATTTTTTTATTTTTTTAATTATTCCATTCATTTCAGAATAGCTCAGTTCTGTAAGAATAAAATAAACCATATTAATATGTTCTACGAGCTTCATCGCAATTTTTCGATCATTTGGGTGTGTTAATTTCCTGCCATCCATTGAATATCACCTACTATCTAATTATCTTATACATACAGTATAACATTTAAAAATTAGATAATTAGTTTAAGTATTCGGTTTAAACCCAATTAAATCAACGAATTACACCAACTGCTCTTGGAAAGACCCAACCAAGGCAAGATAGGTTACCTTTTGAATCTTAAAGTTACGTTAGGCGTTTCTCCAGTTGACATTTTATTTTCATCTGCGTCACTCAATGCAGCAATAGCCGCTTTTAACCGTGTCTCTTCGGTTTTCAATCCTTTAGATATTGCATATTCCAACATTAAATTTAAAACTTCTACGCGGGGTGTTTGGGCACTCCAATCTCTAAAAGTTTCTGGTTTGTATTTAATAGCTGCATCAAATGCCGTGCGACCAAAATCATCTCTGATATCTGTTTTCGCACCTAATTCGAGTAATTTTCGAATTGTCTTGATATTTCCATTTTCAACAGCCTGATGCAAAGAAGCAGCGCCTTTTTTCCCATAATCCAAATTTTGCATATTTATATTGGCACCTGATTTTACTAAAAACTCGACAAATTCAGGATTATCCTGATAAGTGCAAAGAAAATGTAGCGGTGTTTCATAATAATAGCTATTTCCAGTAAATTGATCGATATCGGCGTTTTTGTTTTTAATAAGATATTGGGCAAAATCAAATTGATTATGAAGAGCAGCTATATGCAACATCGTACGTGGCCATTCATTAACCAAGTCTTTTTTATACGTTCCAGCCCCTGCGTGAAACAATATCTCTGCCATGCGTTGATTACCTTTTTCTGCGGCCTCAAGAATTCCGTGATGAGGATCCATGCCATCTTTTAGATATTCTAAGACAACATCTTCCCTCCCTTCTAAAACAGCTTGTTTGAAATCCACATTGTGATGAAGCGATTCTGATGAAGAAAAAATGACACCCGGTGTCAACAAATTAACTTCTTTACCCAAAAGAGCATGCTGGAATTTCAAAAATTCAACTTCGCCACGGATGCGAAATAAACCAAGATAGCCATCTTCGTAATTTTCAATTTGAGCTAATTTAGCAAACGTCCAAAAGCAACCTCTCTTGAATACATTATCAGTACCTATAGGTAAAACCTTTACAAACATATCTCCTCTTCTCATCCAACCTTGACTCATTTCTTTTTGTAAATCAGAAATTCTTTCCAATAACATTTTTTCATCGCCAGGCTTTTTTAAAATATATCGTATATAATCTTTAGAAAATCTCTCGCCACTTTCTTCTTCAAAATACTTTAATCCTTCCCAAGAGATATCTCCGACAGCGTTGGTAATGGCTTGAATTGCACCATACAAAGAATCCGCAGTTTTTGTGTGGGTATCTAATTTCAGCTCACCATTTTTAATAATAGATTGCACTAAATCAAAGGGAGATATAAAAGGTTGTTCGACTCGACGTTTTTCAGCAGGAATAGGATGCTTTTGGAAATATTTTTCCAAAGCAACTTGCATTTCGGTATCAATTAAAGGTTTTGGAATTTTTGTTTCAGACCAATCTTGACTACCTGGTGCAAGATCGCAAAAACATTTTGCATTATCTCCATTACTACAAACGTCTCTCACTCCAGTGACTTGATTATAAGCTTCTCTCGCAGAAATTTTTCCCGACAGCATTGCTAGAATGATACGTTGATCTTCGAGATCTTCAATTCTATAGATTTTTTGAAAAGATGTTTGATAATTATTTTCTT
>JANWKO010000043.1 GCA_025451335.1 Gammaproteobacteria bacterium | reverse complement strand
GAATCTTTTATGTTGGCAAAAAATCTTTGGATACATTGAACGTTTTGTACCGGCATGCGATGGTCAGGTTATTGCTCAGGGCTTGTGGTCGGTTCTAGAAAATGGCAAGAAATCAAAACGGAATTTTGATTGGAGTTACGGCGGTGGTA
Source organism: Gammaproteobacteria bacterium (assembly GCA_025451335.1). GTDB lineage: Bacteria > Pseudomonadota > Gammaproteobacteria > DSM-16500 > DSM-16500 > JAJPGW01. Next base: position 5,142 of record JANWKO010000043.1, on the reverse strand, counting down.
AATATTTTCCTCTTGATTCTGATCCTAATTGGGAGGTTGGATATAATTGCTCGGGCGCGCGGCGGCGAGGACGGCGCATGCTGGCGGGTCAACATCGCGCGCTCGGCTTTCCGACGTGCCCTTTTTCAATCTTATGTCGAGCAAAAACTTCAACCCCGTGCCGTTACGCACAGGCGAGATATTCAGTCAGAGAAGATTGCCTGCGTGATTCTTTGAGGTGTCGTTGAACCATGCCTTACTTTAGAAACATTCCGATTAAATCATTCAAAAATCGTTGACCCAATTCAGTCGGTTTTAATAAGAGATGATCATCGACCAATAATTTTTTCTTTTTTGCATTGGATAGCACAGGCTCTAGGGCACTGACAGGTAATCCAGTTCGTTCAATAAATAAATTCATCGAAACCCCTTGAGTTAAGCGCAATGCATTTAGCATAAATTCAAAAGTAGTATCGGTTTCAGAAATAATTTTTTTGTCCGCAGTAAATGAATTTTCTAACGAAGAGTCAGTTAATTTCCTTAAGTAATCTTTTGGATTTTTTATTTGCCAATGCCGAGTAATCACTTGATTTTCTACGTCAGTGATTTTGCTATGTGCTCCTGCTCCAATTCCTAAATAATCTCCAAATTCCCAATAATTTAAATTGTGTACGCATTCTTTTCCGGGTAATGAATAAGCTGACACTTCATATTGATTAAGGCCATAACTTGTAATCAATTTTTTGCCTTGTTCTTGAATATCCCAAAGCGTTTCATCTGGTGGCAGAGTGGGTGGTTGGTAATGAAAAAAAGTATTGGGTTCTATTGTTAATTGATACCAAGATAAATGCGGTGTTTTCCAGGCTAATGCATCTCTTAAATCCTGCATGGCATCATCGATAGATTGTCCAGGCAAACCATGCATCAAATCGAGGTTGATATTTTCAAATCCTGCTTTTTGGGCAGCATCAATAGCACGTAATGCATGCTCACGATGATGTATACGGCCCAATTTTAGTAATTTTTCATCTTGAAGACTTTGAATTCCAATGGATAATCGGTTCACACCTGCTTGTCGAAAACCAGCAAATCGAGATTCATCCACTGTTCCTGGATTAGCTTCAAGAGTGATTTCAAGATCAGGGCCAATGTTCATGACATTATTTATTCCAGTGAGAATTTTTTCAATGGATTGTGGTGAGAATAAACTGGGGGTGCCTCCACCGAAAAAAATACTGACAAGTCTTCTACCCCAAATGGAAGGAAGATTTTCATTTAAATCTTTTAATAAGGCATCAACATATAAATCTTCAGGCGTGTTCTGCCGTGCTTCATGTGAATTAAAGTCACAATAGGGGCATTTGCGAACGCACCAAGGAATATGAATATAGAGGCTGAGTGGAATGGTAACGTTAAATGATTGCATAAAATTGCCGCTTGAAGTAGATACGTAAATTTTTGGCCATGAATTCAGCCAAAGACACATTTTAACTCATTTTTATCCTTGCTTTCCACTCCGGTTATTTCGAGTTAGAATATTGCAACTTTTGGGAATATTTTAGCTTTCTTTTATTTGCGTGGATAATGACACGCGATTTTGGCAATTTATGAAAATGAAAAAAGGTGAATTATGAAAAAACGCGTTAAAGTTGCCGTAACAGGCGCAGCAGGTCAAATTGGTTATGCCATGGTATTTCGAATTGCTTCTGGGCAAATGTTTGGTCCGGATACAGAAGTTGAATTGCAAATGCTTGAATTGGAACAAGCTTTGCCTTCTTTGCGCGGTGTAGCAATGGAATTAGAAGATTGCGCTTTCCCATTATTAAAGAATATTAAATGCACATCTGATGTCAACGAAGCTATGGGTGATATTAATTGGGCCATGTTGGTAGGTTCTGTACCACGTAAAGAAGGTATGGAGCGCTCTGATCTTTTAAAAATCAATGGGAAAATTTTTACCGCCCAAGGCCAGGCTATTAATGATAATGCAGCGGATGATGTGCGTGTATTCGTGGTGGGCAATCCTTGCAATACAAATTGCTTAATTGCCATGAATAATGCACCAGATGTTCCGAATAATCGTTTTTACGCCATGACACGTTTGGATGAATTACGCGCACGCTGGCAGTTGGCGCATAAAGCGGGTGTAGATACAACAGCAATAACGGAAATGACAATTTGGGGTAATCATTCATCGACGCAATATCCTGATTTTTATCATGCAAAAATTAATGGCAAACCGGCAACCGATGTGATTAAAGACCTTAATTGGTTGCAAAATGATTTTATTTCTATTGTTCAAAAACGCGGCGCAGAAGTGATAAAAGTGCGAGGAGCATCTTCAGCAGCCTCTGCGGCTAATGCCGCCATTACCAGTGTGTATCACTTAACTCATGATACCGTTGCAGGTGAATCTTTTTCAGTGGCACGTTGCTCACAAGGAGAGTATGGGATAGATGAGGGATTGATATTTTCATTCCCATGTCGTACAGAAGGCGGTGCGCTTAAAATCGTTCCAGGATTAACCCAAAATGATTTTAGCAAACAAAAAATTCAGATGACGTTAGATGAATTGCGTAAAGAACGCGATGCAGTGCAGGAATTGGAGTTGATTTGACCATTATGGATGGCATGACGTTAATCCAAAAAATAGCAATCTGCGCATTACCTGTGCTGTTTGCAATAATTGTGCATGAAGTTGCGCATGGATGGGTTGCGTCTAAATTTGGCGATCAAACTGCAAGATTGGCTGGTCGTTTAACTTTAAATCCAATTAGTCATATCGACTTAGTGGGTACCATACTTGTTCCCATCATTATGCTTATGGTGGGAAATTTTATTTTTGGTTGGGCGAAGCCCGTACCAGTCGATGCGCGCAATATGCGTAACCCTAAAACTGATATGGCTATCGTTGCTGCCGCTGGTCCCATTTCTAATTTAATTATGGCTTTATTTTGGGCGGGAGTGGCAAAGTTAGGTATTTATCTTCTTCCTATCGAAGGCTGGTTTAGTAAGCCATTAATTTACATGGGTGAGTTCGGGATAATGATTAACATTGTCCTCGCCGTGTTAAATTTTTTACCAATCCCTCCACTTGATGGTGGCAGGGTCTTGTCTAATTTATTGCCAGGCAGAATGGGGTGGAATTTATATCGGATTGAACCTTACGGCTTTTTTATTTTAATATTACTTATGCTCTCAGGCGTGTTATCTTTTATCTTATCACCAATAATAAATTTCTTTATGTATTGGATTTCAGTTCTATTTGGGTTGTCTTTTTAACCGAATTGTCAACAGATCATAGGCAAGTTGGGTTAAAATAAAAATAATCAGCAAGGAAACTGGTTATGCAAAAACTCTTATGGAAGCTTCCCAGTCTCTTAGTTATTTTTATAGCAATGTGCGCGATTGTTGGCTGGATGGCAAAAATACAGCCAATTATCCAAATTTATCCAACTTTTGTCCCAACCATGTTTAATTCAGCTATCTGTTTGCTTATAGCAGGTATAGCGTTATGTATTGGAAATCATTCGACTTGGACTCAGCGGATTCAATTGATTTTAAGTTGTAGTCTGGCGTTTATTGCTAGCTTAATTCTTATTCAAGATATTTTTCAATTCGATTTTGGCATTGATCGAATCCATATAGCTCGAATGGCTCCAAATGAGACAATCAATTATATATTAATTGGATCTATTTTTATTTTGTGGCCGTTTTCGCAGAAAAAATTTGTAGCGATTATTATTGAAAGTTCTATTTTTACTGTGTTCTTGATAAGCGCTTTAGGATTAATTGGTTATTTATTTAATGTGGAATTTTTATATGGATGGTTTCAACATGCACGCATGTCGTTATTAGTAACGATTGGATTTATATTATTAAGTTTTGGATTTTGGCATGAATGGCGACTAAATCCATTTTCATCTAGTTGGTATCAGGGTCGAGAAGACAAAAAAATTATTTTAATTAGTAGTGAAATTTTATTACTGATAGCATTGATAGCAGGATTAACAAGTTTAATAACTGTAACTAAACAAGAAAGCGATACAGTTGGCAAAACTTTTCAGCATCTTTTAAGCGAAAAAACTTCACAATTTGTTAATGAGATTAATCAAGTTTATTCTGGATTGAATGGCATACGTGAAAATGAAATATTTCAACGAGCCTTTATTAAGCCAATTGATAAAAAAAATATTGCAAATTTACAGCCCTTAATGCAATTGTTTTTATCAGAAGGATTTTCTGCTGTTAGCATATACGATAAGAATGGAGAATTAATTTCTACAAAAGGAAATTTTATTCCAAATCCACGTATATGGGTGAAATTAAAATATAATTTTCAATCGGTGTTATTGTGGAAAAATGGTTGGTATTTGCGGGTTACTTCTCCAATTAATTCGCAAAACAAAGATGAAGGATTTATGCGAACTGAATGGCCTCTGGCTAATCTCGAACGCATTCTGGTTACTAATCCAAGTATTTTACAAAGTGCAGAATATGTAATTTGTGCGCCATTGAATAAAGAGTTAGCTGCCTGTTTTCCATCACGACTCGATCAACAAGTGCGTATTATTCCATTCAATAATCCAAGGTATTTCCCTGTTAAAAATGTTTTTGAAGGACAAAGCGGGGTAGCTAAAACAATTGATTCTAGAAATCATCGTGTCTTATCTGCTTATGAACCAATCGGTCGATTAGGTTTAGGGATGTTTTTGAAAATCGACCAAAATGAAATTTATAGTCCTATCATTGAAAAGCTTCATTTTATTATACCTATTATTTTTCTAGCTATTTTTGCAGGTATTATGCTGCTCAGATTAGCTGTCATGCCTTTGGTGAGGAAAGTTATTGACACTGATCGTAAGTTATTAAGTATTAATGAACGGCTGACAGAAAGTGAAGAACGTTATGCGCTAGCCGTCTCAGGTAGTCAGGTAGGTCTCTGGGATTGGGATATCGGTACAGGTCAAATTTTTTATTCTCCTTTGCTTAAAAAAATGTTGGGTTTTGATGATGCTGAGTTAGCAAATACTATCGAAGCTTTTATGGAACGATTACATCCTGATGATCAGTTAAAAGCTGCAGAAGCGATGAAAGAGCACATCAAAAATGATGTTCCATATAATATGGAATATCGTTTGCGTGCTAAAGATGATGAATACT
>JANWKO010000042.1 GCA_025451335.1 Gammaproteobacteria bacterium | reverse complement strand
CCTTCTTTTCTTTGATGCTCCTGACGTTTCCATTAATTCTTCCTTATCTAAACACATCACTTTTTGTTGTTTTTTTTCTGACTTTGCTGAAGATTTCGAACTGCCCAAAAAACTCATTTTCGATATTGGGACACAATTCTTTTGTTTTAATACATCATTAATGATTTTATCTCCCCATTCAGGAAAGGAACTAAAGCTATTCTTGAAAATATTAATTCGTATTTCAAAATTATATGTTGCTAAGACTTCTATTACTTTACGAAACACATTTTGATTTTGTATGACAGGCTCAAGTTGAGACGGAAGTTGACTTAATACGACGTTATTATAATTTGAAAAAGTGTGATTATTTAAATATTTTAGAGAAATTTCAATTTGTTTTTCTATCGGCATGTCACATTCTTTCGCTATGTATAAAAATTCAGGCAATGCAAAGCCAACTGACCATAGACCAAATATCGTTTCATCAAAGCTAGTATTTATAAATTTATCACTTATTTTGAGTAAAGTTAATTGAACGTTTTTCTTGATTTCTGGTGTTAACAATCCCAAATCCTTAATAATTTCAACAAACTTTCTGAGAACGCCCCATTCATCAGGATGGTTAAGTAGTTCAGAAGGATTGTTATAATTTATGAGAAAGTTAGTGAGATCATTAAGATTTATTTGATTCTTAATTTCGAATAATCCAATAAATTTCAAGCCATAAATAAAAAAACCTAATCTATCGATAAGAGGTCGTTTATCTAAACCAAAAAATGAAACGAAATATTTTATATTAAAAAATTTAGATATAACATTGATCACACTATCTTGGATGATTTTTACTTTTTCAACATCGCCTAGTTTTTTTGCAAGTAAGTAATATTTTACTACTTCACTAAATAATTTTAAATTTTCCGCCTGTCTCTGAATAATATTTAAATCGATACCTTGGTTAGAATTTAATAATTCTTTTATGTCATTTATATCTCGATATAAACTAAAATTAAAAGAAAAAGGTACAAAAGCAAAAGGTATATTGCGAAGCAAAAAAAGATTTCTTAAATTGATTTGATCTAAATGTTTCTTTTCCAGCAAAGAGGAATTGATCAAACTCCAAAATACATCTTTATCAAATAGTGGCTTTTTAAGATTGTTTTGTAGCTTATTTTTGTATTCAATTTCTAGCTTACTGCGCATCGCTTTGATGCTAGCATTAATTTTTTCTTTAAAATGAGGTCCATAATAAGAATCATCATAATTATCATCTGCAGGTCTATTTAATTCATTTTTCGAAAAAGGATTTTTTAATGTCCCATACATGCTCAGAGTTTTGAGATCATCAATCGAAATATCAAAAGCCGTAGTGAAATCTTTTTTTAATTCATTCTTCAAATAATCACTACACATTTCGATCCACATGTGCAAAATAATATCCGGTTTGTATTCTTTATGCTTGATGTAATTTCTAACTCCAGAATATTCGAAAATAGGCAACCTTGATTTTTTTAAACGAACTCCATTAAAACGAGCGCATTCATTTTGTATATATATGGCTTGCAAAATTGGCGCGTAACGATGCATAGGATAGCCATTATCTTTTCCTGCTTCTTGTGTATTCCAAAATACTGGATCTTGCGTAAAATAAATCGCATCAAAATTACGAATATGATAAAGAAACTCCGTATGCGTCCAATATCCTTTTATGTTAGGAAATCGTCTTGAAGATCCGCCTTGCATTTGTTTCAGCCATAAATTAACAAACTCCTGACGCCTCCAATCTTGATCTGTTTTATCAATGATTGAAGCAATTTTTTTATATCGTCCAGTATCGGAATCAATGGATGAAAAACTCGTTATGTCATTAATATCAAATCCAAATTTTAACAATCCTGCACTAGCAAATACTGTTCCTCCACTGCCTAGAAGGCAGGTGGAACGAGCAGCATTGCCATCTTTTTCCTTATTATTTGTCTTACTTGTCCTGGTTGGAATACCTGGCGTACGATCCGCTTTACGTAATTCTGTCTGTATATAGGTCTCTTCTTTTCTATCTGCTTTTAATTCTTTGTTTCGATAAGCCGAAGGTGTCGTAACACCTCTTGCTAAAACCTTACCTAAGTTAACTGCTGATCCCACCTCTTTGGGATCAGATAAATCAATTTTTTTATCTTTCATTTTTGAAAAAGAATTCAAGAGAATTTCATTTATTGTTTTTGATTCTTGATCTGCTGTTGGAAGAGGAAATTTTAATAATTTTTTATTTAAGCTTTTTTTATCTAATAATTTACCTTTTCCAAACATTTGCAGCAAGACTTGAAAATGTTTTTGTTGGATATTATCAAGAATCATTGTGTAAATATTTTTACTTTCATACAATTTTTTCAGTACTATATTTTGATGTTCACGCGTGTCACCTTGAATGTCGATGAGACATCTGACTTCGGTGATAAGTCGTGCGAGTTCATATAAAGCAGTAATATTATCTGTATAAACATATTGCTTATAAATATCAAGGTATTCAGCTTCGAAATGATCGCGTGCTCGTATAATATCGAGAGAATCAGCATCATGAATTAATTTTTGCATAATAGATTTTTTTCGCCACGGGCCAATTTTCCAAGTCAAGGTCCCATCACTATTTTCAATTAAATACTTATAATCAAATTTCGTGTCTTTATTCGCAATCGCTTCAGCTAATTCTTTTGCCTGATCTTTGCTGACATCTAACACTTCAGTGAGGTAATAATATAATATTAAACCACTTTCATGATCCCAACGATCTTCATTATCATCTTCTCTGGCTGAATCATGAAAGAGTGCTGCTATTTGAATGAGTTTAAGTTTTTCATTTGTCAGAGCCTTAGCTTCATCATCACCATATCTCCGATATAAATTTGCTAAAACTGGAATATAGAGTGCCACGCGACTGGTGTGTTGGATGCCATGAATTAAACGGGTAATACCTCTATTCTCTGGTTTAGGAGTTTGTAGCTTGTGCGGAATGGAATAAATATGTTCAAATGCAAAAGCAGCATGTATTGCAATTTCATCTTTTAATGATAATACATTTTTTTTGAACGCAGAAATGTTTATTTTTTTGGCTTTAAAGAGTTGCGGCAATGAAAAAGTAAGTTGTTTATCTTCTAAAAAAAAAGACTGCATTATTTTTGTCCCCATTTTATTTTATCCTAAATTTGGCACTTGGACTTTAGCAAACAAAGCCCAAATTCAAAGTAGGTTTATTTTCCCGGGATTGTAACAAAAAAACGCTCCTCGCAGTAGGGTTGAATTGACCTACCAGATTTAAGTTAAAAAACAGACTTGCTGAAAATGTTCGAGATCTGGGGTTATTTCTTTTTCTGATTTTGGTTTAAAGAATAAATTTTTCGTAAAATCAGGCCCTAATGATTTATTGGGTAAGTTAACTTGGTAATAAGCTGCACGAACCAGATTAATTATTTTGTTATTCCCTTGTGCAATTACATAAGAAAGAAGATGATCATCTACTTGTGCTCCCTTCTTTATTAAAAAGTCAATGGTTTCGAGTGGAGAATGTGCGATAGCAATCTGAAGTAAAGATTGCCCCTCAGGATTTTTAACTTGGATGTTGCAACCATTTTGCAATAAAACATCAACAATATCTGTGAATCCATTTTCCACTGCAGTAAATAGTGATGCGACAGAATCAAATTTTGCCCCTGCTTTAATGAGTAACTGAAGGACATCTGCATGCCCATATTGTAATGCAATCATGAAAGGAGATTTATTTTCATTATTTTGAATATCAACATCAGCTTTATTTTGAATTAACTTTTTGACTACTTCAGCAAAACCACGTTTTGCTGCTATGTAGAGTGCAGTTTGTTTTTCATCATCTTGTGCATTTATAAATTGAGACTGTACATTGTAAGCTTCTATCAAATTCAAATATACTTGTAGTGAAGCTGCATCGCCTATAAATGCGGCTTGATGAAGCACGGTTCTATCGCGCTCTATTGGGAGTGTTGGCGGGTTGGTGGTTAGAAAACTCAATCGGTTTAATATACTTTCTTGTGAAGCATAACTATCATGATTTGTGTTAAAGTCAAATATTTGAAATGTAAATATAAAACGTTTAGCACCCTTAATTTTTTCACTAATATTAATTGTCATACCCGGAGGAAAGGTGCTAAATCCTTCTTGCTGATTTGAATCATAAAAATAAACCGTTCCATCATTGCTTTTGTACATGCCTAACGCATGATGTGGCACAGCCAGATATATCAATTTACCTGGATGTAAAATTTCTCTAAATACAATATCAAAATCTTCTTGCGTTAATAAAGGAGCCGTGAGTGTATATTCTTTTCTAAATGATCGATTAAGATTATCAAAAACATATTGATTGAGTTGTCCTTGAGTCATATTAGGTACAAAATTTTCAATTTTTTGAAACCATAATAAATCACTTAAAAATCGCTCCGTCTCATTATTTAATCCTAGGGAAGATATCGTTCTAGTCAAATTCTTAACTTCTTCGCTCAAAAAAGCAGTTTCTCCTAAATCTTGCAGTCGATTTAAAATTCCTGCCAATTTGGGTTCAATAATTTCTTTTAGAAAAGGCGTGATATCCTTTGCATCCCAAGCATCTAATTTTTTCTCAAGTGCCATTAATGTTTCGATGTCATCCCTTGGGAATATACGACCTTTCTCATCGAAGCGAAGTTTTTCTTCTTTCGATAATTTTAATCCATACAAAGTAAGTGGTGTGAAGGCCGCACAATAACCCCCACGATTTTTTAATTTATCAATTAATTTGGGATCAATTTCTTCGGATTTTTTTTCATTTAATATTTTTTTCAAATAGCTAGATTGAACTGTAGAAAGTTGTTTTTCTTGCTGAAGCTTTTCTATTTTTTCAGCAAGATCTTTCAAGTGTTGTTCGATTGTTTGATTAACTTTTTCAGTGACCGCAGCAAGCTGAAGACGAATGCGTTTTTGAGAAACATTAATTAAATCAACATGTGAAGCTGTCATATTAACCCCTCTTTTTTAAACCTAAATTCTGTAGCAGAACACCCACTCCATAGGTTTTATATTCCGGGGAAACACAAGAGTCATTTTTAGATTAGACCTATTTAAATAATATTTCAAATAATTAAATTAGCTGACCTAAAATTACTCATTTTCAAATCGAATCAGTTCTTTAAATAGATACCTTAAGTGCTTATCCCTTCCACTATCTTTTTTGCTAATCTATGTTTAGTATAGAAAGATATAATATGATTATTTATAGGAATTCGTATGACAACGACACGCACACCCATAGAGATTGAACAGCACAATTTATTACAAAAACGTTATGACTCATGCTTGATTCAACAATCGCTTTTTTCTAAAGCATGGGGATTCTGCGTTGTTGCAAGACGCGATCCTACTCAGGATTTTATTACCAAAAAAGAATCACGATGTGAAAATCTTTGGAGTAATTTTGAAAATGAATACAAAAAATGTAAGACCATTGAGCAGAGTCTAGATAAATCTTTAGATTTAAAGAAGTCAAATCCATAGGAACTCTATATGACCAAGACAACTCAATCATCCCGTCCCGCTGTTAAAAGCGGAACATTTGTCATCGGTGGCGATCTCACTGTCAACCGATTGGGATTCGGCGCAATGCGAATTACTGGCTCAGGAGTATGGGGAGAGCCTAAAGATCGTGATGAGGCGATTTCAGTCTTACGTCGCGCGGTTGATTTGGGTATAAATTTAATTGATACAGCTGATTCTTATGGTCCTGAAGTATCAGAAAATCTAATAGCTGATGCACTGTATCCTTATCCAGAAGATCTCGTAGTAGCGACTAAAGGAGGTTTTGACAGACCTGGACCCGGTGTTTGGAAAGAAAATGGCCGTCCAGAACATTTGCGTGCCGCATGCGACGGCAGTCTACGTCGCTTAAAATTGCAACGAATCGATTTATATCAACTCCATCGAATCGATCCCAAAGTACCCATGCAAGATCAAATTGGCACATTGCTTGATCTGCAACGGGAAGGCAAAATTCGTCATATTGGATTATCTGAGGTATCAGTTGAAGATATTGAAGCAGTGAGTCAATTGGCTACTATTGTTTCAGTGCAGAATCGTTACAATTTAATCGATAGAAAATCTGAAAAAGTGCTTGAATATTGTACCCGCCATAATATTGGATTTATCCCCTGGTTTCCGCTTGCGACAGGAGATCTCACCAAACCTAATAACCAACTATCGCAAATAGCACAACAACTTCATGCGGAACCCGCTCAAGTTGCCCTCGCGTGGCTTTTAAAGAAATCGCCCGTTATGCTTCCTATTCCGGGCACTTCTAAAGTGAAGCATCTTGAAGATAATGTGAATGCAGCGCTTCTCGAATTGAATGATTCCACCATGGGTGAATTGGATTCTCTTTCGAGCTCATAATGTCATCTGATTCTATGATTGCGCAATTTTTTTCATTAGGATTAATTGCACTTTTAGGTGCGATGCTACCTGGTCCTGATTTTGCCATTGTTACGAAAAATACTATTTTGCATTCACGAAAATCTGGGTATTTTACTTCGCTGGGTATTGGTGCTGCCATTTTAGTGCATATGACATATTGCCTATTAGGTATGGCTATTGTTATAAAAAATTCGCTATTAGTATTTAATACGATTAAATACATTGGGGCAGCTTATTTAGTTTATTTGGGTGTGAAAACTTTTTTTTCAAAACAATCCAACAAAATTTTTTCCTCAGTTTCCGGCAATGTTTCAAGCACGATGTCATCTTTTACAGCTTTTAAACAAGGATTTTTATGTAATCTTTTAAATCCTAAAGCAACTTTATTTTTTCTCTCGCTTTTTACCGTTTTAATAAAACCGGATACCCCCATCAGCTGGCAGATAGTTTTTGCGGGAGAAACTATTTTAATCGCTATAACTTGGTTTTGTTTATTAACTCAAATTCTTTCACATCCATATATAAAAGGAATATTGGAAAAAGCAGAAACATACATCGCAAAAATTTTAGGTTGTTTTTTAATTTTCTTTGGTGTCGCTTTGGCTTTAGTCAGTCGTGACTTTCATTAAACTCGCTCAATCTAAAATGATGAGTGAATCATCAGTTTATTAGAAAAGAGAAAAAATTAAATAAATTTTTACCATCCTAAAATGTTCTGCACAGTCGTCACTTAGCTAAATATAAAAATTGCATGACGTCGATTTTGCAACAGTATTTTCTTCATATTTTTTAAAATTTACCACTTGCTTTTCCAGAATGAAAAGTGCTAAATGTTGCAAAAGATAATAATTTTTGCAAAGCGCACAAGTGAGAACAAAATGAGCACAATTCGACGTCCATCTCTTTTCCAAATTCAATCCAATCCTACTGAAATTAAAATTGATGAAACAATAAACACAATATATGATCAATTAACAGAAAGTTTAACGAAACAACTATTGCAAGAACAACAAAGAGATAAAAATTATTTTTATGAACGATTTAAATCATT
>JANWKO010000041.1 GCA_025451335.1 Gammaproteobacteria bacterium | reverse complement strand
TTTCAGCTATCTTTGGATCACTCGCTTAACGAGGAAGTTAGGCTTGGTTTAAGAAACTGCGGAGATGCATTTTATCCTGCAACTAATACTGATGAAAAGCAGGCAAGAGAATTTGTTCGTATCTCACATATCCCTGCCATTGCATTTCTAATTAAACAAAAAAGATTTGAAACTTTGGGAAACAATCCCGGTTATGATTATTTATGCGTGTTGCTTTTGATTTTAATAAAAGGACACGATATTCCTGAATTGAAAAAGGTGGTTGCTAAAGCAAACTCTCGTATACATAGCTTGGTAGGACATGTTCGCTTAAAATATTTGGAATTAATTCAAAAAGCGCCTATGAATCTTGTTAACGTCCATGCTTATCTTCGCCTAAATATTAAAAAAACTGAACTTGTTCATGATGTATTTTTACAAGGAATGAATCAAGCGTTAGGATTTAAGGATGATATTGAGTGGGGTCTATGGTTGAATTATATAGATACTGTTAACGGAGTTTCAAAACTGGTAATAAAAGTTACTCCATCTGCACCTGAAGAAAGTAAAAAAGAAAAATTAGTCAATGAACCGCTTACTACGGATGGTGCTTATGATTCCGCTGCAGCTGCACCTGAGGAAAGCAAAAAAGAAAAATTAGCAGATGAACCTCTCACTACGGAAGGCGTTTCTGACCCCATTAAAGTGCCAACACCAACACCTTCAGCGCCGCCAATGGAGGATGAAAACGAACCTGGAAGAATCGCGGCTACACCAAGTACACTGTTTTATCATAATCCTGATGAGCCGGGTAATCCTATGGAGGAACTTTCTCATGCTTCTGTAATAGTGCCGACAATGTAGAATTTAGATTCTATATCTCTAACAAAACTGTAAAAAAGTGAATCGTGATATTTTTAAGGAAATTTTGTAGCCCTTGCTCCTTTTAAAGGGAGCGGATGAATTTTTGGGATGAAGAGATTTCCGTAGTTTCTGCTAGGCTTTGTAAGCTTTTAAGCAAAAAATCTTTTAATTTTTCACGAATTGATTCGTACCCCGATTGCAACCAAATGTCGGATCGAGATGTCAACTCATATAAAGTGTTATAAACTGTCGCTAAATTTTGTTTTTGATAGTTTTTTTCGAAATCAGAAAAAGAAGCATCCTTTTTGTATTCTTTTGGCAATGAAAAAGTTGTTGTTGAATAAGGTAACGCAAAATTCTCAGCAGAATATAAAGTATATAAATTTTTTAAGGCAAATTCTTTAAGTTCAGCGCGGAGATTTTCTCCATCCAGTTGTTGCCAAATATCAGATCGACAGGTTAGCTCATATAAAGAATTAAAAGTTGCTATTAAGTTTTGCTGTTGAAATCGTTTTTCAAATTCAGAAAAAGACATTTTCCTTTCACGAAAAAGAGAGAAAGAAGCAGCTGAAGTAGGTGAAATTGCTTTTCGAGATGCAGAATCTTTTTGTTCAATTTTAATTTCAGATAATTTTGGATGCGGAATGCCTTCTGGTCCGCTAAAATCATCTCCTTCTAGTTCTTCTAGCGCTGGGGCAGAGGGTGCTGGGATGCTTGATGATATACCTTCGGAACCAGAAGCAACAAAAGCAGATGATGGCATTTCTTTTTGAAAAGAGGGTAGTTCTGGTAAGCTGCTGTCCACAGTTGAAGCGACTTTGCTCTTATGGATAGATTCGCCAAATTCCTGTGAAGTGTCTTCACTTTTACAAGTAGATTCGCCAAATTTCGGAATGAGCTTTTTTAATTCTATTAATAGATTGCTCTTTGGATAGAGGGTAATTAAATCTTGTTGATCTTCTTTTGGCATGGCTTCTGCCCAAGCTTTGGCTTCTTCAGCAGCTTTCAATGTGCTTTCATCTGTTTTACTTTGTGCACTTTTTTGGATTATCTTGACTAAATTTAAGAAATTATTAACTCGTGGTTTGCTAACTTCTTTAGATTCGTGCTCTATTTCATTATGTTTTAAAGGTAATACTGAACCTTCTTTAGATTCAAAAGCACATTCTGCGCCAAGTTTTATTAAGATTTTAACCGCGTCAATTTTTCCTTGATTGGCGATTTTTTTCAAAAGAGGAGAGTGTAAGTCTTTTTTGAAAAATGAGACATATTCATTTAAGATTGCGCCACAATTTTGCACTAAATGTTTTGTTAACTCCCAATTCTTGGCATTAATAACTTTTTCTAAAGGTAGGGTACCATCTACCAATTTAGAATTAATGTCCAAACTAAATTTTTCACGTAAGAAATTCATTAATTCAATATTGTTTGCTTCGAGAGCTAATTGCAATTCATTCTTTGTCAAAGTGTTAGTCCACAAAGAAGGAGAATATTTGAGACAAAGGTTGAGTAAATTTTTAACTGTTTCTAGGTTCATCGTTTTCGCAAGAAACCCAGACAGAACTAAAGTTGTTGTAGATGGTAAATTTGAATATTCACCTATTATATCATTTAAAAATCCGTAGTCAGACGTAGCAATTTTAAATCTCGTAATAAAATTTTGGATTGGTGTATCTAATCCTTCATAGAAGGCAATTTTAAATAAAGGAGATATTGTAGAAAAATCTTTTTTATATTCATTTCCTAAACGATTGATGATATTTCTAATAATGTTTTTACGTTGTTCAGTGGTCGTCATTTCTTTAATGTGCATTAATTCATTAAACATACCGCTAAAATAATAAAAATCAAAATAATCAAAATTTTGGCTTATCCAAAGTAAAGCAACAGGATTTTTTAATGTTATACATAGATGAATTAAATCACCAACAGAACTTAAAAGGTTTAATTTTTTATTGCATTCCTTTGCGTTGTTGAGTTTTGTCATGATTTGTTCATCGGATAACGACTTAATTTCAGGCGCCATATCTTCAATGGTTTTGGCTATATAATCTATTCTTGTAAAACTCATTTTATTTCCTTATCAGATTAAATTTGCAGGTTCAGGACTTGCTTCTATAATGCGAAGCAGTTTTCCGAAGGCGACCTTTATTAACTTCCGCGATTTTATATTTTTTGGGAAAAAATACAATATAATTTCTCTGAACTATCTTTCTGTTATGATTTTGAACAAAGTACAGAAGAAAAATGCTGTAACTTTTTAAAATCAAAAAATAGCGCAAATATTTCTTAGAGGGTTGGCTGGATAAGGAAATACATGCTCCACTGCATTTTTAGGTTGCATGCCTTCTTGTATCAGGGTTAAAACTATTTTAAAATTTGCATCATTTACATTTTCAAGGGTAGAGATAGGAATGGAATTGTAAATATCTAAATTCTGACGATCAGTACAGACTAATTTTGCTAAATTATATTGGCTAAACAGATGTTTCATTTTTTGAGGTTCGGGATTCTTTTTAAAAAGAAATTTATAAAATATTTGCAAAAGTTCGTTAGAATTTATTATGCCATCTTCCAATAACTTTCGTGCACATCCACGAAAACTATATAACACACCATCGTGCCAAGCTAAAGCTGAGTATTTAAAATATAATTGAGTGATCAAAATACCAATAAATGATTCTTCTATTAATCCCTTGTGATAAGGAATAACAAAATTCTCTTCTTTTAATATATTTGAAAAATATCTTTTAAATTGAATATCAGATTTTGATGGCACCTCTCCTGGAGGTGTGAAAAAATCTGAATATTGGGATAATAGTTTTTCTTTTGTAGCTTTGAGTGCTTCTAAATTAAGTTTATAGAACAATTTGTTCGTCATCTCGCTCGGTTTTGCGATTACTAATGCATTTTTATTTTTTTCTTGAGCGATGAAATCATCCCAAAGTCCTTCATCTTTAGAGATTTCGTTCCATAATTTACAAACTAGACTCAAATTAGCTGTATCTTTGGCTGATAGGCAACAAAAAATATTAAAAACGATGTCATCAACTTTATTGATGTTTTGAGTTTCAGTTTTTGATTCTGTTTTTTGATTTTGAAAAAAACTGTTAACAGTTAAACCTGCGGCTGCAATAAGTAAACCATTTCTTAAGATTCTTGTATAGGACATTGTATTCTCTTTTTTTTAATTTTAATAAAACGCTATATTAGTCTGCTCTATACCCAGGAAGCATTTTCGTTAATTCCACAAGTTTGGCCACTCTATTTTGACATATCTCTGCTATAGACTTAAAAGAGTCAGATATCCGAATATCTTTTAACACTTCATTCCAAAATTCACAGGCTGCAGCGTGGGCTGAAATCCAGATTTTCGTATGTTGAGGTAATGGAAAAGTGGGTTTGAATTCTTTTTCTAGAATTTGATTGTTTTGTGGGGAAAATAACATCGGAGCCATATCGTAGACTGGAGCTAAATCTGTCACGGTTTGCCCTTGGGTAAAAAAGGAAAGATTATATAAATGCATATCGCTGTTTGCAATTAGCTCACCAAAAATTTCGCGAAAAAGAATTTTTTCCAATAAAGATTCACTGATAACTTTATTTTTCACTAATTCTTCAGCTGTCTTGCTCCACGTATTCATTACGCCAGCAAACTCAGCATCGAGCGTACCGAGAGAGATAAGTCCAAGCCTGCCCAACTTGCCAATTCTGTCGAATCTATTCACCTCTAAAAAAACGCGATTATCATAAATCAAAATTTCTGAATCGGCAGAATCGCAAGCATTTCTTTTGAGGACTTGCAATGCAATATGTTCGCATATTAAGATGTCTGCAACCCGTTGCCCGATTTCTGTATTTACAAATGGCGAGAATTTAACAAGAACATGCTTGTTTTCTGGTAAAAGTACTGTGGTAAATTTAGGATGCTCTCCGCCAGCGGAAGATCCTGGATCGCCTATCGCTAGCACATCATTCGCAAAGATTGGATATTGTTCTTCACGTTTTTTACTATCAATACCGTTATTGGTGGCTTGACTTTTTTCTAGGTAAAATTGAAAAGCTTTGTCGCCAATGATTAAATTTCCAACTGTATTCCAACCGCGCTGAGATAAATATTGTAAGCAATGTTCTGCTGTCCACATATATATATTCTGTGGTAGATGTAAATCTTCATGTTGAAATGGTATTAATCGACCCAGAAATCCACCTGGACGCAAATCGTTTAAAAAATATGGTAGATCGTTATAAATTTGCGATTTTGTATCGAGCGTCTTCGCTTCGAAGTAAAATCCATTTGGCTTTATTCCATTTAATATCCCAAATTGACGACTAGAGCCATCTTTTAGTATTTCATAAATGGGGATTGGCATGGTGATATCGATAATGTTTCTCTGCGCAGCATATTTTGTATCACGCGCTTTGCCAATAATAAGAAACTCATTTTTATTAGAAGCTATTATTCTAGATAAGGTGGGCTGACTTATATCGAATCGTTGACATAAAGATTGAGAAGAAGAAGCGCCATGACGGCTGATGAAAGTAAGAATTTCAGACTGTAGTTTTTCTCTATTCAATGCTCTTTTTGACATGATAATCACGCGACTCGATTCAGTTATGAATAGATTATAGAATAGATAAATTAAAATGTCAATTCACTTATCTTATTGATATTAAAACATTATTTTTTAATAATTATATATTTTAGAATAGATAATTATTTGATATAGGCGTTAGAAGACGGGGATTATCATAAACAAAAATTATCTCGCCAGGGAATTTTGCACAAGCAGAACCAATCTCTGCAATTCATCCCACACATTACCCACCTCAGCACCTTTGATCATGCGATCAATGCATGCGGCATGTAGCAATAAATTACAACAACTTTCTGGTTGATGCCTTTGTATAAATGCACGTACTTGCGGTTGGCGCTTTTCCCAGACGCGATATTTTGGAAAGAGTGTGGCGAGAGATATGCCTTTCTTAACTTGATTTGCCATTTCTGCCATAGTCCGTAATTCACGGGTTAACGCCCAGAGAACCAAAGTGGGTTCGGTGTCTTCTGCGGCGAGATTGTTAAGAATACGGATGCTACGCTGATGATTACCTGCTAAGAAGCTATCGACTAATGCAAATACATCGAAATGGGAATTATCGGTAACGGCATTTTGAATTGTTTCAACATCAATCTTATCGGTAATTTGCAGTAAACGAATTTTTTCCAATTCT
>JANWKO010000040.1 GCA_025451335.1 Gammaproteobacteria bacterium | reverse complement strand
TCTTGAGGGGAATGAATCAAATTAGAGCCCCAACTCATTTCATGTCCCAGTTGATTAAAAATTTCAAGAAGATTTTTTTCGATCACATCCGGCATCAAACCGGCCGCTCCAAAAAAGCCAAGAAAACCCGCTCTAGCTGCTTCGATTACCATTTTTGCCGTGGCTATACCATTAGCCATTTCGCCAACGATGTAAGGATATCTGATATGATGCGTATTTATAAAATCGATAGATCCCAGCCATTCGGGATAAATCGTAGGTAATAAACCAACATGAGAAAAATCTTGTTTATTACTGAGTGCATTGTATTGAGAATCTGGAAAAAGATATAAATCCTGTTGATTTAAAAGTTTCAGAATATGAAGTGGCTCTCTTATAGTTTGAATGCAATGGAGCAAATTATTATTTATTGATGTGAATTGTGTATTTGACATATTGTTCCTTTCTGACATTTCGTCAAACAAAATAAACTGCATCCTTAAAGCAAAAAAAAATCTGCTCAATTATCAGCGATTGCAGGCTCAGCCTGGCGAATTGTCATTGAGCTCTAATATTTCATGCATTTTCAATTAAATGAATAAAGATATAAGTACATAATATAGTTGTGATATAGTAAGTCAATAAGATCTCTTTGCAGATAGTCTTAATCCACTAAAAGGTATTTGTTTTAGTACAACTTGGAAAAAATGTTATTGGGAATAAAAATGGTTTTGCCAGGACCTAAATTTTCAAAAACGGATTTAAAAAAGCTTTCCTCAGATAAAATTTCCTCACTCTTTGGTGATTTGTTTAAACCGTTAGATCAATATGAACACTCGGTGCGAATACCTGAACCTCCTATGCTAGTTGTCGATCGTATTTTGGGGATAGAAGGAGAGCCAGGTTCCATGGCAAAGGGGACGATTTGGTCCGAAACGGATGTAAGTAGCGATGCGTGGTACTTACATCATGGACATATGCCCACTAGTATCCTTCTCGAGGCTGGTCAAGCTAGCTTATTGTTATTTTCTTGGCTTGGCGTTGATTTTAAGAACCAAGGTGAGCGCGTTTATCGGTTATTAGGTTGTGAATTCAGTTTTTATGGTGACTCACCAAAGTCTGGAGACACACTACATTTTAAAATTCGAGTAGATGGGCATGCCCGTATTGATAATATTCCTTTATCTTTTTTTCAATTTGATTGCTATATCAATGAGGAATTGCGTCTCAAGGTTCGCAATGGTCAAGCGGGCTTTTTTACAAATGCAGAACTTGCAAATTCAAAAGGTTTAAGTTGGAATCCGTATACAACGATGGCTAATCTATCATTACCATTTGATTCTCCTGATATCCATTGCAATGATACTAGATTTGATAAGGAACAATTAGAAAAGTTATTCAATGGTAATGTCTTCGATTGTTTTGGGACGGGTTTCGAAAATACCCTTTCGCATCATCGAACTCCTCAATTCACTAATCATAAGATGTTATTAATTGATGAAGTGACTGATTTTGATATTAAAGGAGGGCCTCAGCAACGCGGTTATATGTGTGCAGTACAATATATCAATTCAAATGATTGGTTTTTCAAAGGGCATTTTAAAAATGATCCCTGTATGCCTTGGACATTACTGTTCGAGGCAGGATTGCAAGCATTGGCTTTTTATATGACTGCTTTGGGGTTCACAATTACTCGTGATGGTTGGCGGTTTGTAATTGTTCCAGAACAAATAAATAAATTCAGCTGTCGAGGTCAAGTTATTCCATCAAATAAATTGGTGGCTTATGAAATATTTATTACTAGCGTCATCTCACAACCCATTCCAAAAGTATATGCCGACGTGCTCGGAACTGTTGATGGACTACCATTTTTTCATACAAATATCGGTCTTCAACTCATTCCTGACTGGCCATTAAATAAAAACGATCCCTTAATTCTAAATCATGTAGAGACAAAGCCGAATCCAGTTATAAATGAATTTAAAGTTGATTATGGAGCATTACTTGCAGCAGCTTTGGGAAAACCATCTGATGCATTTGGAAATTACTTTAAAGCGCTAGACAATAATCGTCGAGTTCCTCGATTGCCGAATATTCCTTTTCATTTTATTTCACGTGTAGTACGAATTGATGCAGAATTAGGTAAATCAAGTGCGGGCGGTACAATAGAATTTGAATACGATGTTCCTCCTGACGCTTGGTATTTTCGTGAAAATTCTTTTTCAACGATGCCTTTTTGTATTTTGTTAGAATCTGCATTACAGCCATGTGGTTGGTTGTCGATGTATAAAGGTACAATATTTGAATTTAAGGATGATTTATTGTTTCGCAACTTAGATGGCTTAGGTACTTTGACTGAAGAAATTTTTCCTTATTCTGGTACTATACGTACTCTTGTAACAAATAAAAGCATTTCCAAATTAGCTGGTATGGTAATCGAATCCTTTAAAGTGGAATCGTTCTTGGGTGATAAATGCATATTTTCAGTTGATGCAGTATTTGGTTTTTTTCCAAAAGCTGCTTTTGAAAATCAGACTGGATTGCCGGTTCCAGAAGCCGAAAAAACTGTTTTACAAGATGCATCTGATTTTTTTATTGATTTAACAAATCCTACTTGTCAATTTTTATCAGGAAATATTCGCTTGCCAGTGGGAAAGTTGCTAATGATAGATCGTATTACAGGTTTTTGGCCAGCTGGAGGAGTCAAAAATAAAGGGAGATTACGTGCTGAAAAAGATGTGAACGGTAAAGATTGGTTCTTTAAGGCTCATTTTTTTCAAGACCCTGTTCAACCAGGTTCTTTAGGAATTGAAGCTATGCTGCAGTTGTTACAGTTTTATATGCTAGAACAAAATATGCATATTGAATTAAAAAAACCACGTTTTGAACCTTTAGCATTAAATTGTTCTTTGAGTTGGAAATATCGTGGCCAAGTCATACCATCGAATAAAATGATAAGTATTGTGGTTGACATAATTGAAAATGGGTTTGATGAAAGGGGAAGCTTTGTCATTGCTGAAGGTTCTTTGTGGGTGGATGGCAAACGAATTTATGAAACTAAAAATATGGGTATGCGGCTTGTAGAACAACCATTTTTACAATAATTAGCAAAATAACGTGTAGCTTCGCTAAGATTGAATACTATGATAAATAATCTGTGGTTTTATGGAGTTCACTGCTGCGATAGAAGGTCTAGCTTTAAGTGAAAAACACAAATCATTCTACTTGTTATTAATAATTAAAACTTGTCACCGCGTCGTGTTGATAGCACAGCATTCACCATTTCGAATTGAAAGATAAGGTTGTCCATCTTCTTTTAAAAGATCAAGATTTCCACGAAATGCATTAGTACTAAATAGCTTTGCTTCAAAATAACATTTTAATTTTTTTTCATAGGGTTTGTTATCATAAATAATCATTTCTTGAAATTTTAAGGGCAAACTTTGTTTATTAATCATTCTGATTGCCCATAGATGATAAAGTTGCAGAACGCCATCTGCTGCAAGAGCATCAATTTTCCAAACTCCAGCCCAAGGTTTTGTGAGGACACCTTTTATATATCCACAACCTATTTCATCTGTTATGTATTCAATAGAATCGATGGCTTGGAAATCGGGTCCATGAAACAATCGTTCTGAGTTATTTTTTAAATTAGGATCATTGTAAATATCATCTATATCCCAAAAAGAACTACTTTTTTCAGGTGTGATAATATTGAGAGGGGAATGGTGAAAAGTGTGTGAATTTGTAAGTAAATGCACAGAATAATTGGGTATTGATTCATTTGGGCGTATCAATTTCAACAAATATCCACTTTCAACTGATTCACAATAAATATTAAATTCTTCAGGAAATTCATAAAAATGTTTCAAAGGAATACCCCGTAAAACTCTAAAATCTTTAAAACAATATTTAGTGAGATTGGAAGTTAATACATTTGCTGCTTGTGCAAACCATTCTAAGGCTAAACAGGCAGGTAATACTGGGACCCCTAATATACGGTGACTTGTTAAAACTGGATGAGATGTTTCACTTACAGAAAATGCAATAATTGGTTTTTCCTTTTTCTGTGATAAATGAGTAGTTTCTTCGTGTTTTGCTTGTAATGTTGCTCCGATAATCACTTCTGTAGCCGGATGATTGGAATGTAATTCTTCTATAAAAAATTTTGTCCCTTGATCTATAGGTAAAAGACTTATACTTCTTTTTGCGAAAAATGATTTTAGCTCAGGAGTGATCATGCCACTTTCCCAGGGTCCCCAGTTAATTGCTTTAACTACGCAGTTGTCACCGCGAACGCGATGTTCATGTTGGGCTAATTTATTTAAAACTTCATTTGCCATAGCATAATCACATTGCCCCGTGTTTCCGTAACGTGCTGCTACAGAAGAAAATACAATAATAGTATTGAGGGGGTCTTTTTGTGCATTATCAAGCAAATTTTTTAAGCCAAGCACCTTTGTATTAAAAACTTGATTATATTGTTCATCGGTTTTTTGTCCTATTAATTTATCAGCCAATATGCCTGCACCATGAATAATGCCAGTAATATGTTGCCATTTTGCACGAATTTTTTGCAAAACCGTATTGACAGCTTTACTGTCTTGAACGTCAATAGCAAAATATATAACTTCAGATCCTGTAGCTTGCAATGTCTTTATTGTTTGTTGAGCTTCACGATTAGCTAAAATTTTTGTAGCGTATTGCTGAATTTCTTTGGGTAAAAGTTGCTTACCTTGTGATACAAAATGCTGATAAATACATAGTTTGAGCTCAGTTTCTGAGTAAGCATTTTTACTAAAATCGGCTTCTTCTTCAAGACGGGTTCGACCTAAAATGGCAAATTTAGCTTTTGATTGTTTTGCAAGTTGAATAATGCAAGAAGCTGTTACACCACGTGCACCGCCTGAAACGACAAATACTGATTCATTATTGTAAGTGAGTTTAGTGGGAAATATTTCATAGGGAACCATTTTTAAAGTGATTCTCTCACCTGAGGATAATAATCCACATTCAATAAAAAATTTGTTAGTCTCATTCCAATTTGTGTTTACGTTTATAGAATTATGAATAACCGAGTTGGTAGTTTGATTTTGCAAATTTGTTAAATCTTTTTGAAAAGCGCTGCAATCAAGTATTTCATATACTATTTTTTTTACTAATTGATCTAATGTTTGATCTTTCATTTCCAAATCAATTGCTTTGCAAATTGCTTTAGGCCATTCTTGAGCTGCAGTTTTAACTAACCCAGACAAGCCAGAAGAGTAAATATTTGCAAGATTTGTGCTAGTTAAAGCAAATTGTCCTCCTGTATTTTGTACCGTAATAAAAATACCACCATGTTCTGAAAATGTTGGCGCAATAATTCTGGCTTGGGTAAAGACTTTATGATTAATTGCCAAATGCGCATCAACTGAATCTGTCTTTATTAATGCATCTAACACAATTGCTATATCACATTTTTCAGGCAAATTTGCTACAATCTGCACTTTACAACCTATTTCTTCTAGTTGCGATTTTAAGAGTTCAGCAATGCCTAATTCATCTTGAGTAATAGCAATTGATTTTTCATGTAAAGAATCAATTTTTTTTTCAGTAACTAATACTGGCGGTATAACAGTCGGAGTTAGAAAAGAACGTTGCATCATACTGGTATCTTAACTAGAATTTTAGCTTTCATATAATTCAAAATGTCGGACAAAGTTTGCAACTGACTTAATTCCGTTGTGTTAAGCTCAGGTAAATTTGGCAAGCGTTCTGATAAAGCAGATAATATTTCAACTCGCTTGATGGAATCAATTCCTAAATCAGATTCGATTGCCATGTCCATATTTAGCATATTGGCAGGATAACCCGTCTTATCAACAACCACTTCTAATAGTAATTTTTGTAAATCCATTTCAGAATTTGGAGGAGGAAAAGAATTCGTTTGCTGCATGGGAGCTGATGCCGGTAAAGATGCAGGAGTAGAAGCGATATGTTGCATTGTCGGAGCTGCTGTTGACATAGGTGCAACTGGTGCAGGAGCGGCATGTTGCATTGTCGGAGTTATTGTTGGCATAGGTGCAGCCGGTGCAGGAGCGACATGTTGCATTGTCGGAGTTATTGTTGGCATAGGTGCAGCTGGTGCAGGAGCAATATGTTGAATTGTCGGAGCTGCCGTTTGCATAGGTGTGGATGATGTTTGAGTTGCATATTGTGCAATAGGAGCTGGCCTAGTTGAAATTGTATTAGTCATTCCTTGGGCGACGGGAGGTGCTTGAAAATGAGTTTGGGGCATTTGTGTTTGATTTAAATTATTTGCTTGCAGCGAATGTGTTAAGTTACTAATAGTTTGCAAAAAAACGGCATGACTTTCTGCCATAATTCTTTGAAAATTATTATGTGATTCTATAACTTGTTTTTGCAGTTCTTGTTGTTGTCTTTGTAATTCTTGCTGCATTTGCAGATAGTATGGATCTAAATTTGTATTCATTGTGCTCTCCTTAATAGCAAAGTTTTTCTCTGGAGCTTTTTGAGGAACTTTTTGCATAGCTCCATCTATTTTTATTAAATGGGTATGATTTGCAGCGGTTTTGCTTAGTTCAATTTGAAAATAATCATCCCATAAAACAGATAAATCAGGATTAAAACCAATAGATATTAACTGACCCAAAGCGTTCCATAAAACAGTTATACCATGTTGTCCTTTGCGATCTAAATTTACAGTATAAACACTGCCTTTATCCATATGAGAATTAATAAATTTTGTTAAAAAATTATCTGGACCTGATTCAATGAAGACATTGACACCTTTTTGAAAATTTTTATTAATATCAGCTAAGAATGCATCTTTATCATTAGTTTTATCAAATTCTAATTCGATTTCTGCTTTGATATTCAGACTTTTTAACAAATTACGATATACGGAATGAAAAAAATCAGTGTTGCCTACTTGAGAAGAATTAGAATCCCATTGCTTGATGATATTTTCAAAACTCATTGCTAAGTCTTCACCCATCCAGGGATAAGCTTTATCTTTTCCAGAAAGTACAAATGCTGTTATCCCAAGTTTAATATTGTTCCCATAAAAAATTCCTTGTTCAAAAGCGATAACTTGATTTGGATCTGATTTTATTAGGGATATAACTTGTGATAGTTTTCTTTTTAAACTTTCGATATCAGTTGCAACGATAGCTAATCGGGTTGGAAAAGTTTTTTCCCAATTAAGTTGGGTTTCTTTTGCTACTGCTACTAATGATGAATTTGCAGTTAAAGAGGATAAAAGAGTTTGACATCGTTGCAATAATTTTTCTGGACTAGAAGCTGTCAATATTATTAATTCAGTCGGAAAGGTTCGTAAACGTGAAGGTCTTTTTCCTTTATTGCCAGTGTATTCTTCAAGCAAAATATGAAAATTACTACCACCAAATCCAAAAGAGCTAACACCTGCGCGTCGAGGATGAGTTGCTGAATGAACCCATGGTCTAGCTTCCGTATTAATATAAAATGGAGATTTTTCAATTTCGAAATCCGGATTAGGCTTGGAAACTTTAATCGTGGGAGGCAAGATTTTATGGTGTAATGCCATCATTGCTTTAAATAAACCAGCAGCGCCCGCTGCAGCTTTGGTGTGTCCAATTTGTGATTTAACAGAACCAATTGCACATTTTTGAATGCGAGTATCGCCTGCTTTTGCGAATGCAAGTTTTAATCCAGTGAGTTCAGCTAAATCACCTGCTTTAGTACCAGTGCCATGTGCTTCTATAAGATCAACCGTTGAAGGTGAAAATCCCGCTTGTTCATAAGCACGTAAAATCGCTTTTTTTTGCCCTTCAGCAACTGGGGCATAAATACTTTTAGAACGACCATCTGATGAAGTACCGATGCCACGGATGACAGCATAAATAGTATCACCATCTTCTTCTGCTTTATCTAATCTTTTCAGTACAAACATACCAATGCCTTCACCTAGCACAGTTCCATCTGCTTCATCGGAAAAGGGTCGGCAATCGTTAGAAAAAGAAAGAGCAAATGTTTTTGAAAAACATAAGAAGGAAACGATATCATTTAAAGCATCAAACCCGCCAGTTAAAACCATATCAGCTTTTTGCAATTGGAGCTCACTAATTCCCATGGAAAGTGCAGCAAGAGAACCAGCGCAAGCTGCATCCACAACGCAATTTGTACCCCCCAGGTTAAATCGATTGGCAATTCTTCCAGCCACAACATTGCTTAATAAACCAGGAAAAGTATTTTCTTGCCAAGGAATATAATGTTGTAAAATTCGATCTGAAATTTTTTGACTTTCGCTTTCTGGCAAACCATATTCTTTTAAGACTTTATTCCATACGGGGTATTGCATGCGAGCAGCTACATTTTGTAATGCTTGTAAAGAACATGTCCCCAAAATAACACTTACTTTACTTAAATCTGCATTGACATATTTTCCTTGTGTTGCATTGTCGAAAGCTTCTTTTGCAACAATAAGAGAAAGCAACTGTGAAGGATCTAAAGCAGGAACGACATTAGGTGGAATGCCGAATTCAAGGGGATCAAAATCTAAAGCATCGAGAAATGCGCCTCGTTTACAATAAGTTTTGTCCATTTTCTTATGATCGGGATCAAAATAATCTTGAATTAACCAATGTGAATCAGGGACATCTTTAATTAAATCACGCTTATGAATGATGTTATCCCAAAATTTTTGTGCATTTCTCGAGCTTGGAAAGAGAGCGCTGACACCAATTATTGCTATTGGTGAGAAACGGGTGTTGTTCTGTTTATCCTTCTTCATTGCCGAATCAAGTCCTTTTTGAGAAACAGCCTTACTCACAAAATACCTCATCTGTTTATTTTAAGCAATTCGATTTTCTTGTGACCATGTATTGCTAGACTGAACATTTTATGAGGAAAAAACATATTCCTCATTAAGAGGAATATGTCTCAAAATATTTATTATCATCTTTTTGGCGTAGTACTGCCCCTTTTTGCAGTTGCCTTTTCAACTAGTGCGACCGTCAAATAATGATGGTTTGTCCCTATAAACTTAGTACCACCGGTAGTGGAAGATACGTTATTAGGAGCAGCAGCAATGGCTAATGATGAAAGTGTAATTAATGTTGCAGTTAAAAATGCGATTAACGATTTCATGATATACTTACCTCATAAGTTAACTTACTATCTAAAGTATAGACATAAAAGACGGTTTTGCAAATAATTTGCACAGTTATTTTATTATTAAATTCAGAGCGTTACACAAATCATTAACTTAAATAGTCAAAATTCCATGAATTTCTTTTATTTTTCTGGTTCGTTTAAAGAATCTGTGGGTTAATTCAATTAATATTCTCAGTTATAAACTTAAAGAATTGCTTACAAACAGAGTCATACCTTGCATGATCAAGCTCGTTAGCTGCATGACGCCAATAAGGACCGCCTCCATCATCTACATATTTTAAAATAAGATCTTTAGCTGATAGTTTTCTTTCTGATTCGTCCTCATTAATTTGCCTTATTAGTTCACCACCCAAAGCCCAGAGGTAATCTCCAGTTATTCTAATTGTTTTTCTTGTTCTACCTTGTTCAATTTTCTCAAGAAGAAACGATTTAAAATAATCATTGATAGCTTGACCAATAATAAGATCAGCCGCATCGATTTCCCATCGGCTCGGCCATTCGTCAATATTTTTGCAATATTGAATAAGTAATTCTGTACTATTTTTGTTAGGCATATATTTTGTTAACATCTCATCTTTGATTCAAAGCGGTCACAACGAGTAAAGGATATACCAAAGTGCAATTGAAATTAAAGACTCTTTTAAACTTAAAAGAAAATTACCCTGGATTTGTTTATCAAGATATTCGATTAAAAGATACAAAAGATGGTCAACGAATTGAAGTCACGGTAAAGCCAAGGCAAGGTAGCAAAGGAATTTGCTCTGGATGTGGAGAGAAGCGACCAGGTTATGATCGCCTTACGCAACGAGAGTTTATTCATGTTCCACTTTGGGGAATAATGGTTGTATTGTTATATTGCATGAGACGTTTATCATGTCCTACTTGCGGAATAGTTGTTGAAGCTGTTCCATGGAGCTGCGGAAAAAGTCCTTTAACAATAGGGTATTCTTGGTTTTTAAGTGAATGGGCCAAATTACTTAGCATGCAAGAAGTGGCACGACAATTTAAATCCACATGGCATCATGTATTTACTGCAGTCTCCATGGCGGTTACCTGGGGCCGTGAAAGAATGGATCTTTCTGGCATAACAGCAATTGGTGTCGATGAAATACATTGGGCTAAAAGTTCATTCATGACATTAGTTTATCAAATAGATAATCATTGCAAGCGTCTGTTATGGTGTGGAGAAAAAAGAACAGAAAAGACCATTAACGAATTCTTTAAGTGGTTTGGCGAAGAGCGCAGTTTGTTATTAAAATTTGTTTGCAGTGATATGTGGAAGCCTTATCTTAAAGCAATTGCCAAATATGCTACAAACGCATTAAACATTTTAGATCGCTTTCATATTTCGCAAAAACTGAGTGAAGCAATTGATAAAGTTAGAGCATCTGAAACTAAGTCGCTCATTTCTAAGGGCAAAGATATTATCCTTAAGCATTCACGGTGGGCGCTTTTGAAGAACCCTGAAAATTTAACTGACAATCAGAAAATTAAGCTCAAAGATTTATTGTCATGCAATCTAAAAACTATTCGTGCGTATCTTTTGAAAGAACACTTTAAAAATTTCTGGGATTACACATCGCCTACATGGGCAGGAAAATTTTTAGACGAATGGTGCGCGAAAGTAATGCGTTCGAGGCTTGAGCCAATGAAAAAGGTCGCAAGAACAATTCGGTCACACAAACAACTTATTTTAAATTGGTTTGAAGCAAAAAATAATGTTTCACTTGGCGCTGTAGAGGGTCAAAATAATAAAGCAAAAGTGGTTATCAGAAAATCTTACGGATTTAAGACCGCTGAAATCCTGCAAACATCGCTGTATCATAAGATTGGTAAGCTTCCGGTTCCAAGGTTAGCCCACAAATATTTTTGACGAGCCATTTTTCTTTCCCTAATAAAATTCACATCTGCAAGAAGTGAAAATTACTTGTATTTTAAGTTTTATTTAGTCATCTTTAAGGAATTGAAATTGAGTGGTGTACACCTAGAAAGATAAAAACATTATTAGAATGAAAATTTATAGAGAAAAATTTATCATGTTTAGAAATTTGTTTAAAGTAAATTTCCATGCACTGAAACGTGTTTCTTCATGGAAATATCCAATTTTGGGAGCAGCTACTCAGACTGTTCTTTCTGAGGTTTCTAAAGATCAATTTTCTGATGAACATTTTCTTAGTAAAAAACAAGAAAATTCTTATAAGAAAATTATTGATAAAGCATTCAAAAAACTTGACTATAAAGGGCCTGTCTTTCTAAACACAATTGAAAAAGAAGTATTGAGCAATGCCGAACGCGAAATATCGTCAAATTCAGTAATAAAAAAAGATAACTATGATGTTGGAATAATCTCAAATTCGCTTTTAAATATAGAAAAAGGTGCGAATGTAATCATAGTTCAATCACCTACTAAAATAATTCCTGAATCTTCTCTCTATGCTATTGCAGGACATGAGGCGATACATCATCTTCATAAACACGAGTTGATCCAATCAGTGGCGAAAGGAATAGGGGAAGGTTATGTTGTTGATGCACTTTTAAAAAAGCATCCCATGTTAGTATTAGGTAGAACGATAGGCGCAGTCCTGGGATTTAATTTGTTGAACAAAGCATGTGAAATTGATGCGGATGTTACATCAGCAGTTAAATTGAAGACGACGACTGAGCTTGTTAATGCAATAAAGGAACTCGACCAAAAAAATCCATTACCTTTTTTTTCTTATCATCCTAAAAATCAAACCCGAATTAAATATCTTGAGATGTTGGCAAAACATCAAGAAACAACAAAATCAAGTATCAATCATTGATACTTGATTTATGATAAAATTCTATCTAAAAATGGGCAGATGAAACTCAGAATTTTGCTCTTCTTTATCACGCGGTATAGCCCCCATCGATCCTCTAGACCATAATCCTTCTAAAGTTAAAAATGGTGCCGATCCCTCAAGCAGCATGCCATCTCTGCCTTTTATAACACTAGCGACAGCTGCGCCAGGTGACGAAGAGGGATCATACGGTGCTTCCGGATACGGATTTGGGATATTTGTTAAGGCAAAATCACTACCAGCAGGTGGAATAGAGTCAATTCCCGAAAGAGCAAATTCTAATTCCTGATCTGTAAGTATAGGTGCTGGATCCGAATAGGCTGATAGATTTACTGATGGTAAAGTTGGATATGCTGGCAAAGCAGGGAATACTGGCACAGTAGGTTCGCATGGAGGAATTTTGCTTATTTCTTCGCTTACACTAACGGGCTTAAGTTCAGTTTTAGCTGCTTTAACTGCCAGATTTTTATAAGGACTGCCTTTTACGAATCGACCGCCTACTCGCGGACGTATATCAGCAAATTCTTTTCTTGATGCATAAAGCGGTCTAAAAAATTTGTGTATTCTTCTAGTTTTTTCAATAAGTTTCACTCGTTCTTCTCTAGTTTTGGTCCCTAGGGGATTGCCACCTTCCATTGGAATTCGTTGAATCCATTCATTGTACTTGGTTGTATCTTTAGGGTTAGGACGACCATATAGGTTCATATGAGCTAGTTTTGCATTTTTATCTGTTTTCGAGTAACCATCTCGTTTAGTTTTTGGCATAAAAACCTCTTAAATTTAAAATAAAATTGATCAGAAATTAAATTTTCAAATCAAGAAAAAAGCCAAGCTTTTTTGATCAATTTCTTTACTGTTGTGTTTTCAATAAAATCAGTCATTTTACTGTGAAGTGGTAATCTAACAAAATACGAGAAAAATTCCAGCCAAAAAAATTGTCCAAAAAGCAACCCAAAAAAACCAGCAATAAATCAACTCAAAAAAATCAACCCAAAAAATATACCAAAAAATTCACTAAAAAAATCAATCCAAAAAATCAACTAGTCAAAGATTTTAAAATGCTGTAGAAATAATGTATTTAATTAAAGGAAAAATATCATGACGAAATTATATAAGGACATAACAGGCAGTATTTCATCATCATTAGTAAAATTACGTAAAGAAATGCCCGATGTGATGAATGCGTTTAGTGCACTATCACAAGCTGCAACAAAAGAAGGTGCATTAGATAAAAAAACCAAAGAATTAATTGCTTTGGCATTAGGTATTGCCGGGCATTGTGATGGTTGCATTGGTTTTCACGTTCAGACATTAATTAAACTCGGTGTTAAAAGAGAAGAATTTCTAGAAATGTTAGCGATGACTGTGTACATGGGCGGTGGACCATCATTGATGTATGCAGCAGAGGCGTTAAATGCATTTGAAGAATTTTTTAAATGACTTCAAAAGTAAGGAAAACTAGTATGCCAAAAAAAACTCTCATCATTGTTTTTGGTGAAATGGGAATGGGCAAGACAAGAACGGCTCAGTACATTGCTGATAAAACAGGGATGAGTTTTTACGAAGGCGATCTCGCGTTGCCCAATTGCTGACTTGCATTTTATAAATGTTAATAGCACCGAAGAATGGCAAATTACTCAATTAAAAAGAAGACCAGAACCAGGTTGGTTAGAGTATGCGAAAACGAGCAAACCCTATTTTGAGCAACCGCCTGAAAACAAACTTTATTCAACTGTGCATAATAATATTGATGAAATAGATATCTTAAAACAAATTAATGGTATTTTTAAAAAATCCTCCGGCGAAACGCTAACAACATGGTGTACATTTTTCCCTATTGCAAGAAAAGAAGAAATGAAAATTCAGGAACAGAAAAAAATATCGCCTTCTATGACATAACATTAAACAGCTAATGTATCCCACCGTTACAAGCATTTATTCTGAATAATATTTCAGATATTGTGTTATTGGAATCTGACAACTTTAAAATATGCATCCGATTTAGATTTGCCATTATTTTTAATACAAGAATGTTTAATTGGCTGCAATTGAGATGGTGAGATTTTTGCCTTTGAAAACATGGAACAATCCGATACAAGTCCGACATCTGGCTCAGGATGTTGAGACGGACTTGGTGTAACTTGTCGTGTTCCTATACTTCCAGCAACTATAATAGGAGAAACAAATGGAACGCCAGCTTGAAGTAATTGTAAGATTTGATCCAATCCTCTTTCTTGAGCGAGTTGCAAAGCGGATTTACCATCTTTATTTAATGCATCACGATTTATATTATTTTCTAGTAAAATTTTGACACACTGAACATTTCCCTTTTTGACAGCAATATGTAGAGCAGTTTCTAAAGAAGAATCGACTACATTTATATCTACATTTTTTTGTAATAAAGTTCTGAGTAAATTGGTGTGATTTGCATTGACAGCAATATGTAAAAGAGTATTTTCATGGTTATCTATTACATCAAGAAAAATTGCAAAATCTTTCTTTACTAAAAATTCAAGAAAATCAAGATTTTTGAAACAATCTAAAGCTGTAAGAATGTTCTTACCATTTAATTTGTGACGATTTTCATAAATATCAAAAGCCACTAATATTTCGGCCACAGCAAACTTTCCATTTTGAACAGCGACATCGACTGGCATCAGGCCCTTATTATTCATAGAGTGCATATTTGCATGTAAAGCAATTAATACCTTAACCGCATCAACATGGCCTGCTTCAGCGGCTAAATGCAAAGCAGTTGCACCGTTATGATCGGTTGCCTCAATTATTAAGTGATTTGTATTAAATAACATGAGAATTATTTCAGCATGTCCTTGCCAGGCTGCTAAATGAAGAGGAGTATAATCTAAATCATTAGATGCATTTATGTCAGCATCTTCTTTAATTAAAATTTCACATAAATCAAGATGACCATTGGCAGCAGCATAATGAAGAGGAGTCCATCCTCCGGAATCAACTTCATCAACCGATTTTTTATTCTTAACCAATTTTGAAACAACATTTTTTAAAACAGTGAAATTTCCTGTTTGGGCTGCAATATGCAACGTAGTTAATCCATTATCCTCTTTAGAATAGATGTCTTCATTAGCACCATACAATAATTCAACAATTAAGGGTTTCTTTGCGCGCATGCCTACATGTAACGGAAGTTCTCCTTGTTCATTTCTTTCAAATAATAATCTAGATTTAAATAAAAAATTTTGGGTTATTTTTACTGTAATTTTTAGAATGGATAGATAACCTAGTCGAGCAGCAATATGCAAAGCATTTTCACCATTTAATTTTGCTCGTGGATTGACTTTGGTATCATTCAACATCCAATTAACTATACTTCCTTGTCCATTTCTGACTGCCTCTAAGAAAGCTGTCGCGCCAGCTTTATTTATAGATTCGATAAAAGCAATAAAGCCCTTTGTATTTTTTAAAAAATGTTTTCTAGCTCGATCGTAAATTGATTTTGCTTTTTCAAGATCACCGGATAAAACAGCAAGATGTAAAATTGAATTATTGTCAGCGTCGCGAAAATTAAAATCTAATTTTTGGTCTGAAATAGTTAGTTTTTTTTCTTCATGCATAGTCTTAACTACAGGCAGAATAGTTACTGAACTTGTTTCACTAACTTTAGTTATGGGTAGAACCAAAGCTTCGGCTTTTTTATCAAGACATTTAGTTAAATCTTTATCATTTTTTTTGATAGCTTTGGTGAAGGAATTTTCTGATAAATCTTTTTGAACAGGAGTTTTAAGTTCAAGTGATTTTTCAAGTTTTGTACTTCGAGTGATTTGAGATAAAGCACTTGCTAAAGTGATTTCGGCTACCTCATGACCATTCTTTTTCGCAAGATCTAAAGGGGTTAAATGATCTTTTGTTTGCGCATTAATTTCAGTGCCAAGTTTTAATAATTTAGAAATAAGTTCAACATGACCTCGTGCAGCAGCTCTATGTAAAGGTGTATACCCATCCCAATCGACAGCATTGATATTCGCTTTAGCTTCAATAAGCGCATCAACAACTTGAAGATGTCCTTCTTCAACTGCTAAATGCAAAGGTGTAGGAGTATCGTCAAATGGATCGGAACCCTTAATAGCTGCTTTATTTTTTAATAACTTTGCAACTACACTCAGATGGCCTTGTTTGGCAGCAGCATGCAGTAAAGTGAAGCCATTATCATCCTCAACTTGCAATTTCCATAATTCAGGTGAAAACTTAGAATTTGCAGCTATCAACATTTCAGCTGTAAAAACTTGACGTGCTAAAAGAGCTGTATCCACAACACAGTAATTTGTTACAGGGTCGCTAACCTTAACATTGACTTTATATTCTTCGATAAGTAATTTTAGTATGTCGTTATAACCATTTTTTGCCGCTAAAAGAATTGCTGATTCATCTCGTGTCGTCTTTGCATTGGGATCAGCACCATGTTTTAATAATTTAAGCGATAAATTTTTATCGTTATTCAAAACAGCTAAAATAAAAGGGGAAAATCCCTTGTCATTTTTATCTTTAACTTTTCTAATTTTTGTTAAGAGAAAGTCTACTAGTCCCTCACGCTTATATTGAACAGCATAATGAAGTGCGGTATTACCTTTATTTTTAACTGTTAATGAAGAACCTTGTTGAATGAGTAATTCCGCTATATCTTTATGACCAAGCACCGCAGCCACATGTAACGGAGAGAACCCATTTTCGTCTATAGCATCAATATTAAGCCCAGGTTGGGTCAGTAAAAATTTCACAAAATCAATGTTGCCTATAGCCACAGCCACATGTAGAGGAGTTAGCAAGAATTCGTCTTTTAAATTTAATTGTTTTACACCTGCCTCTACTAAAAGATGGTCAAATAATTTCATATCATTAGCTAAAACTGCTTTATGAAGCGGTGAGCCTATGTAATCTTTATTTTTCAAAATAATCGATGTATGCATATATTTCTCTTATTACCTGATTACAATAAAAATATAACCGATTGATTATTATCGTAAATTAAGCTGTATAAAAAACACCCAGTTAAAATCATAACACAGGTTGTGCACAAAGTATACAGGTAATGTAAGTGTCATCATAAATGATTGGAGGTATATCCTTCGTACAGGTAAATAAAAATTATTATAACGATATCTAGTGAAATAAAAGAAAAAAAGTGTTCACAGGAAATGATTGATAAGGTTGCCGTTTTGGATTAATTTTTTGATCTAATAAAAAATTTAAGCGATCAGGATTAAAACTAAAATAACTCCAATTAAACAAATTGACAAAGCCAACATGATATCCAGCAAAATTGAAGCACGATAAGAATTTTCCTCAATCTGCATTTCAATATGCTTATATTTAAAGTAAGAAAGTACGCATAAAAGAGCGCCCATTGCTATTAAAACTATTCCAAAAACAGAAGAATACCCACGTAAAATTGAAGAAGAATATTTTTCTGCAATGTGTAGATGACTTAAGCCCATTGTGCCGGCTATTTCTTTTAAAAATAATGAAAATTTTTCAATGACAAAACCAAAAGCCATTATACCAATGCTTGTTCTAATCCAAGCTAAAAAAGTTCTTTCGTTAGCTAAATGATCACGTAAATATGCAATATCACGAGGTTTTTGATATTCATTATGTAAAGACATTGAATAATCCTTTCTAGCTAGTAATTTTAATCATATGTACAGAATGTGGAGCTTGGGTCAACCAAATTCGATTATTATTGTCATCAGCAGAAATCTGTTGATTCTCAAGAATATCATATAATTTAACTCTTGTAGAAAACCCCAAAGTTTTTAAATCAATATTATGAGTCCGCAATTGATCAGTCCAATTAAATACAGTAAGTATTGCTTGATGAACATTTTGAGATAAGAAAAAAATACTTGGTTGTTCCTCTTCGGCCAGATAATTCATTAAATCAAGAGGGATGGAAACACGGCCGTCACGAACAATTTTTAGCAACTCAGGATTCTTCAATAATTCAAGTCGCTCAGGTTGCGATTTTAATAATTGCAGGTTGTCCCCTATTTCAAACATGCCGCCTGAAACTGCCGCTAATGCGATAGAAGTTTTTGCTTCATCTAGTGTTAAAGGTTCAGCTGATCCATAACGATAACGAGAAATACAGAATGCATCAGGATCAGAGACAAAGAAATTACGATGCATGTAATAGCGTGCAGCGATACCTACCGCAGCAGCTTTCGTTTTTGAAAATTCGTGACCTGTGTCAACTGAAATGCGACCAGTATCAACGATCCCAACCAAATTTAACATGGGACTGCCATCTTTATCCAATAAAACATCATCCCCAACTGCTTGTCGAATGATATTAAGACCAATTCGCTGAGCTTCTAACGCTGTAATATTAGGTTCAAAGTGATGTCCTTCAATAGCAGAATCTTCCATAAAATCTAATTTGAAATATTTAGCTCCCCATTTCTTAGCGATTGTGGAATAGGTATCGCGTAAATATTTTTGAACTTCTGGGTGAGTTGTATCTAATGCAAATAATTTTTCAGATTTTTTTCCATCTTCTCTACCTAATTCGATGGGGTGACCACTCGCATTATGTACCAACCAATCCTTATGATTTTTAAATAAACCAGAATGATTAGAAACTTCAAAAGGAGCAGTCCAAATTCCTAATGTTAAACTTAAATCATGAATTTTATTGCCGAATTTGTGTAAGCCATCAGGAAAATGACTAGGATGGGAAGTGGTGTAATCGCCACGTGCAGATTGATAGCCTTCATCAAGATGAAAGAAATTATAACCGAGAGGTTTTAAATTTTGTGCTAACCAAGTCGCGTCATTCTCAGCTTGATCTTGATATAATTCTTTATAATAAGCCGTCCAACTCCACCAACCCATGGGAGTGGGTGCAGAGATACGTGCATTATACATAGAGCCGATAAGTTTTCCATAAGATTCAAGTTGCGTATGGTAATCAGAACTAATATTAAATAGCAAACGTTCAGAAATCAGACTGGTACCCGGGTCGACTGGCAAGCTTAACTCGATTAAATCGTTATTGGGTGCATTTTTAAGGCAATAATCTTTGTTTATTTCTGTGGTTCCAGTGGAATCAATTTGGAACTTGTTATTAGGAACATGCAACCGTAAAATTGTTAAAAAACGTTTTGAAGTCATAGTTGCAAACAACAGACTTTGTTGCGTATCGAGATTATAAATAAGCTGGCTGCCAACTGCTAAATGCATATTATTAGGCGCATTTTGAAAATCATAAATTTTCAAAGTAGGCCTATCTTCGCTGTAGGTATCCGATAAAACACGAAGATTGTTCCCAAAATTAAAATTATTTGATTCAAGTAAACGAATAGCTTGAACTTTGACAGATTTTTTTAAATGATTTGTTACTTCAACAATGACTTCGCCCGCATTTTGTTGCGGCAAAGCACGTAGTATACATGTTAGATCGGGTTGGTTAGCTAATCCAGTATGAGTAATGATGGTTTGTTGCGTTAGACCCAATTCATCCTTAACTGTGCTCTTTTTTAAAAAATGTTTTGGGTAATCACTGGCATGAATCCATTTACAATCGATTTTTGTGGCAACTTGGGCATGCAGGATTGATTTATCTTTATTGTAGATATCATAGGAGCCATCTTGGGGATTAACTTTGATAATTAATTGCGGTGATGTAAGCGCAAATCCTAAGTTGGAAATTGAGATAAGAAATATGCCTATTAGATATTTAAAAAAATAAATCATTTGCGATCCTTTTAAAGATTTATCTTGCTAATAATTTTAGAGAAGCAATCCACTTCTATATAAGTATTTTCAATAAGGTTGCTGCGCTTATACCTTGAAGAAAGCTTTAAACCAATAATATTCGACTTTGAGCTCACTAAGCCGATGTTAAATTTAACATTTTAAGGAGTAAGATCATAAACGATATTGATTTACTTGCCAAGTGAACGTTAAGGCATTGAAAATCATAAAAAAAATAAAAAAGCTAAATTAATCAATATCATGCAGAAAATATGTTAAAAATTAAGCAATGGTCTATCCTATAAGTAAGAGTGTAGAAAATTTAAGGCTATTCAAATGCAATCAACAAGCACTGACTTCGAGATAAATGTTAAGAGATTTCAAGATCTTTGTGCCTATATATCTGCAAAGAAAATTGAAGAAAAAGATGACGTTGAAAAAAAAGAGAATAAAGATTTCGAAAATGGAAAACAAGAATTTATTGCTTTTTTAGACAAATTAAAAGATAAACCTAATGAACTCCAAGCAATTGTTCAATTCGAAACTAAATCAGATTCTACATCAGAAACAAAAAATAATTTTAGTATCGCAGTGACACAACTGGATACCCAATCATTTTTAGCATTGCTCGATCAATTACCCGCTGATGAATTTAAAAATCTTATCGAAGCAAAAAAAATTGATTTGTTAAAGGTTATTCAATTACATGGTGGAACTGCTATTGAGATTATTTATAATAAAATGAAAGCAGCAAAAACAAGCGAATTATTAATTGAAGCTCTAGCTTCTATTTTATCTTATGCAATTCATCATGGGCAAGAAATACAATTCAAATTAATCATGGATGCATGTAGCTCAAGTTTATTTTTCAAAGTCATGTCAACAAAACTTTACCAATTAAGAGAGGTAAAAATAAATCAACGTACATTTAACATATTTATTGAAGCGGCACAAATGGTATCACCTAATTTACTTTTTGACATTTTTGACAAGTTAAATATATTTCAAAAATATTACTTGTTTAAAAATATAAAAAATATTAAAGGACATTTTCGTTATAATGGTTTGATAGATAAATTTATTTCTAAATTTCTTTTGCAAAAATTTGATCAACGAATGCTTGTTGATTCACCTTTAGAATTTTACAAACTTCATAAACTGGAATTTGTAAAATTAATGGATGAAGGATTCAATGTAAACGAATATGGTAGTTTATGGTTAAGAACAATGATACCCGTTTTGGAATACATGGAGAATGAAGAGAAGCCTCGACCGAGGCAAAATGAGTTAGATAAATGGAATGTAATGTGTGGAAACATCTGGTTTGAAATGCATCAGCATTTACAAGAAGAGCTTCACTTGGAGGCTGTAGTTGCTAATGAGAACGAAGATGAGAAAGATGAAAAAGATGAGAAAGATGAAAAAGATGAGAAAGAGAAACAAACCGTAGTAGCTGCTACAATGCCAAAAGATAAATCTAGCTCAACAGCTAAGGCCTCAATAATGTCTGGCCAATCCGGATCTGAAGAGTCAACATCGCAAACTTATTTTTTACCTACCAATTCTACAGAAGAAAAAGAAATGAAAGGAAAGGCGGCTTTAGAAAAAAGGCTAAAGGAAATTGAAGAAAAACATTTTGCCAAATCAACTCCTGCTGATCTCAGATATTATGATAATGCCATCAAATACTGGCTAAAAATAAAATCCCCACTATTTTTTACTAAAGAAACTAATTATATGATAGGAAAAGAATTACTTTTTATGAATCTTAAAGAAAGAGCCTTGAATCATTTGCTGGTAGCCCGTCGAGGCGGTCATAATGGAGCAAAAGACTTGTTGCAAATTGCAGGCATTCTATTAACTCAAGATGTTGGTTATGAAAATCTGCATAAATGGAGTTTTTTAAGTCCGGACCAGACAGCTCAGCATGAAACAAAGAAAGAACACAAAAGGTTAGAAATGCTAGAGAAAAAACTCAAAGATGATTTGAAAAAAGACCAAGATAAAATAAATTCTCAACATAATAAGACTGTTGATGCCTTGACTTATTTTATTCATGAGCCATTTCAACATATAGCAGTTGAAATATCGAAATTCGTTAAGACTTTAAAACCATTTCTTGATTCAAAAGATAAAAATGAACAACAACTCATTGAAAACTTATTAAAAGGCTGTGAGCATTTATTACATTTACCAAAAAATATTAAGTATAAAAAACTATTAGGTTTAGCAAAAAAATTGTTATCATTTATTAATAATATTGATTATGAGATATCCCCTTCATTAGAAGAATTATTATTAGAATTTCAAAAAAAATTAATTGTATTTACAGTCGATACTGACATGAGTGAAACTATAACTCCAATTGAAGAAGTAATTGTTATTCAAATCGATCGATTACAGGAATTTATTGATAAAATAAGAATAATTGATAATGCACTATCTAAAGCTGTTTTATTTGAAAAAGAATTAAAAGATTTAATTGTTGTAGCTAATAAAAAAGGAACTATTGATGCATTTACTGATGTTGAATTTGCTAAGAAAAAACATGATCATGCATTATACATAGCGAGAAAAAATGCTGGGCCAATTGTTGATCTTGATTCAGACCATAAAATTCAACAAGAATTGCATAATGAATTTGGAATGCTTGAAATCGTATTTAATGAGTTCATTGTGACTCGTAGTTATGAAAGTATAAAAAAATTAGCTAAAACTTTTGATACTTTAGAAGAAAAAATTAATCTTTCATTGGAGAAATTGGAAATGACTCTTGATTATAATATATCTCCTGATCATTTTTATCTTCTTAAAGAATTAAATAATATGCGCCCCTATTTGGATGAGTTATTCAATATAGTACAAGCAGAAAATTATGAATATCGTAAAGGATTTCGATTTTAATCTTAAATTTGTAGAAACATTCTTATAGCAAATAAATGTTAAGTGTCC
>JANWKO010000039.1 GCA_025451335.1 Gammaproteobacteria bacterium | reverse complement strand
GATGCGTAAAAAGTGTGTTATCAGGGTCTTTTGTACAGCTCATTTGCACGGAATAATCTGCCCTCAATGCCTCTTCTGTATAAAAGGTACAGGGTTTAATTACTAAATCTTCGATGTTAGCGTGCGGCTTGAACGAGGTAAATGTTTGGCTTTTATCAGTATTTTTTATTTTTATATATAAATCTGCGAACGCAGAATTCATAAAAAAACAACAACACAATAATAATGCAGCATAAAAAAATTTATTCATACTTTCCTCGGTTTGATTGTTTTTGGACAATTTAAATATTTTATGCCATATTTTGAAATGTTTCAAACTCTCAAATTTGGCGTAACTTTAATAAGTCGCGTTCCATGGCTTGGGATATGACTGGCAGTCCAACTTTCAGTAAAAGTTCCCAAATCGCTGTGACTCCATAAATCTCGTATCTTCGCATCACCACTGAATCCCAGATCCTTAAAAAAGTTCACTGTTATATCAACACTCGAATTTCCCATGTTATAAACCGCAACATAATAAAAATTCGGCATCACTTTTTTCCACTTCTGAAATTTTCCATCACTGATTTGGATTGGAAAAGATTCTGCTTGATCCACAGCAATCACTTCTGAATTAGTGACGATCGCCTCAGCCGTCCTGTCCATAAAATAAATGTCGCCACCAATGTAGAGAGGAGCTGAAGCCATAGCCCAAAAAGTCATGACTGATTTTCGTTCTTCATCATTAATGCCATCCTGCACACCTTTGCCAGTGTTATTACTAATGGGCATCGAGTCCAAATCAGCGTGGAAATTACCCCAACGAAGCTTATCAAGCCAATTGGGTAAATCATCCCAGCGTTTCATAACGGAATTCTCCCAATTAGATACAGTATCGCAATAACACTCAACGTCCGAGTCAATGCGAACGCCGGTTACCCATTGCCTCAATGCATCGCCTGCTGCAAGAGGCACGGGCCACGCACTTGCTGAAAGCCATATAGCTCGTCCTGACTGATCGATAGCTTTAGACCAGGCCTCGATGTCCGCTAAATTATCGACTGCTACGCCATCCACTTTTAGGAAATCAACTCCCCAAGAAGCAAACTTATCAACGATTGAATCAATGTATTTTTGTGCGCATGGATGGTTGTAATTAATTTTCCAATTACTACCCCACATATTACTCGGCGTAAGCGGCCAAACAACAATGTCTTGGGCTCGGCAATTTGTTCCAAAAATACGAGCATTTTTGTTATATACTTCTTTATCGAGACCCGCGGGAATGTAAAGTCCCAACTTTAATCCTTTGGAATGCACATAGTCTGCAACACTTTTCATACCACTTGGAAAGCGGACACGATCAGGATTAGGAATACCATTGGCATCAAAATGAAAATTCCAGAACAAATCTGCATTCCATCCAGCATCAATATTAATATATGTGTAACCTGCTAATTTCAATTTACTATTCATCGCATCAGCAGCATTCTTGATATTTTTTTCATTCAGCCAATTTTTACCATAACCGAAACGCGTAGATGACTGCACACTCCAACTACTCCAACCCATGAAAGGCTTAGAAATAGGTTTTTCAGTTGTTGCAGACAAACTACCCGATGAGAAAGCAAACAAACCCAACAACATAAATGCAGTTAAACTAGTCGGAGTAAAAAATATTTTGTATAGATAAGCCTTGTAATTTTGAAACATATTTGTCTTCTCTCCCTGAATAGCGGTATTGTATATCGAATTATTTTTCTGTTACATCCCTTTAATTTATTATGATTAAATCACAAGGTAATTATGTTCAGAGCAGTAAAACAAGAAATCGCAAAATTTAAAGATCAATTAGGAACTGAACTAGCACCAATTCAGAAAATCGATGAATGTCTGAAAATTCTAAAAAAAGAATATGCATTAAACGAAACCGCAAAGAACACACTTAAAATATCAGGAGCATCAGCCGGTGCCGGTGTCGTAACCAGTGCAATAAGCCAACAAAATTCGCGTCTAGGATTATTTGGCAAAGTTGTTGCTGTTGGTGGACTTCTAATATCAGGACTTATATTTCTTGAGCGAGAAATACGCCCAATCTCTACATTACCTCTAGATTAGCTAAATAAAATATTAACTGTTGGAAACGAATTAGGTTTAAAGATCGAAGCCGATATGTTTTTAGGAATAGCTTTATATAAATTTGAATATGCAGAAGTACACCTATTAAATCGCCAACAATTAGCTGACAGATTATCTAAAACGGGACGATAAGTTTCATACCAAATGAAAAAAGGCTGGAAAGAAGATCAAAGATGCACTGAAGAATGAATTTTATATAAGACTATGAAAATTAAGACTTTTTATTTTTTAATAGCTAAACCCCTCAAATAAAATCTAAGATCTCCAATCTAATATAACCTGTTCAAATATTGACTATTTTGCCCAATGTATATACAATCATTGGTTGATATATTCAAAATTTATATTAGGATTCTTCTGTGTTGCGCTCATTGTCTACTTTAACAAAAGTCCTATCTCAACTCTTCCCTTCAGAAGCCGACGCTGCGCGAATACATAACCAGCCCCACTCTTCTTCTGAAGCAGGATTTGCACACGCTGCGGCAAGATCAGAACGCTTACATGGTGCTAGCTTTCCATCTACAAAAGCGGAATTGAAACGCAGTCATATTATAAATTCACAATCCGAAATCATTACAACAGCAGCTAAACGTTTTCATCAGTGGATGACTCAGTTTCATGGACACGATGGCACCCACAAAGAAGAATTAATCGATTGGCTTTTTTGCGATAGCGGTGGAAAATTAATTAAAACATACTCGGATTTTTGTGCCCTTGCTGTTAAATTAAGTTCGGAAGAATACGGACGTTATGATACAACGCCCCCACCAAGTGAAGCTGATTTTGTTTATGGGATGAAGTTTTATTTAAAGAGATATCCTGATAAAAAAATTGCCGATCAAATTCATGAATTAATAAAAAAAGAATCACCGTTGAAGGAACATAAATTAGTATCAACCGGTCACCACGCTGAATTATGCAAAAAATTACCGAAAACAAAAAAAATCATGATAAGTTATTGGTATCGCGCGCAAGGCAGTTTTTACGAAAATGTAAAACGTCCTACCGTTGATAGACTCGTTATATTTAGAAACACCACTATCACATCAACAATCAAAGAAATTGAAGTATATCGTTATAACCATAAAAGGACGAATCCTTATTCGATTTGTTTGACTCCCTCTCCTTTTAAACGTGATGAATTAATACATGCATGCAAAACCATATTCAATCCAAATGAGATTAATCTCAGTCACAGTGACATCAGAATACAATTTAATTCTGTAGAACAATTCAACAAAT
The DNA here is from genome assembly GCA_025451335.1 of Gammaproteobacteria bacterium. Lineage (GTDB taxonomy): Bacteria > Pseudomonadota > Gammaproteobacteria > DSM-16500 > DSM-16500 > JAJPGW01. Next base: position 7,676 of record JANWKO010000039.1, on the reverse strand, counting down.
TAATTGATTTATTCAATCATCTTAATAAAAATGAACGGGTAGAAATACCGTGGGAAATTATTGTTGAATTGACGCAAGTTTTTAATCATTTACATAATTTTCAAAAAGATGGACATCATGTCATTGTCTCTTACGAAGATCTCAATCCCAATATCAATCCTGATCGCAAAGGTTCAACCGCATTAATCACTGCAATGAATCAATTGGAAAACAGACCAACGCGTAAAGATATTAAAAAATTTCTGGCTAGAGGTGAGGATCCCAATCAAAATGCAGGTAGTGGTTGGACTCCTGCCTATAATGCAGTAAATAGTTACGACGATGATGTTGTAAAACTCCTTTTAAATTATAAAGCCGATCCTTTTAGGCGTTACGAAGGTTTTTTCTTTGAATCAGCAATTGAATTAGCACGTAGAATGGAAAAATTTTCAACATTAAAATTATTTAATGAAACTTTTTCAACCCTTAAAAGGCACATTAGCTCGCCCTACAAAGTTGTAAGTAGTCCAACTATTCAATTACAAGAAGAGAAAAAACAAATCACCACTTCATTTAACTTTACCAACGGTTTATCCATTGTAACAAGAATTAAACCAATAGAAATTCTTGAACAAAAAGAAAAAAATGCAATTAAAAAACTTTTTACCAAATTTTTTGAAAATCCAACGCAAGGCAAAGCCCAGGTAGAAAAAGAATTTGATGAAGAATTTACTCCGGATAGTAATGGAAATTGCAAATTCATCGAAACGATTTACGCTCTAGATTCAGCGTCCGGACAAGAAACTATGATTGGATTTATAAGTTCAAAACTTTTAATGAATGTTGACGCAGATCCACCTTGTCATGTTTATGTCATTGACTATTGCGGAATCGATCCAAAATATCATCATTTGGGACTAGGATTTATTTTAAGTTTTCGCAACGCATTTGGTTTGCAGCCTTTATTAGACAAATTGCTCACTATCCACTTTTCCGCAATCGATTACAATAGTTACAAACTTGTTGAATCGATGTTACATGAACCTAAATATCGATCGGAACAAAATGATAAAAGTAAATTACTCAACAGTATTATGCGACGAGCTTATGGGAATACCAAATATGTTAATGATAAAGACAGCACTGAAAGTTACGTCGTAGATACTCTACGTGTTGCCGATTCACAAGCAAAATCAAAGATGCGCTCAAGTCACGAGGTTCAACAACAACCAATGATGGGCTCAGGTCAAGAATTTAATCAACACTCAAAACCAACGGACTCAAGTTGCGAAGTTAAACAACAGCCAAAACCAAAGATGAGTTTAGGTTTTGAATTTTATCATCAAGATATATTAGGGTACGGAGAGATTCCCAAACAATCAGAAGATGAAATTAGAGGTGGTTTAGTTGTTATTGATGTAGCCGACCAGCTCTTACGAAAAATAACATATTTGGCAGATAGTTTAGGATTTAATTTTATTCTTCACATGCACGAATTAGCAACGTTGTTACCTAAAATTGTTGAACCTCTTAAAGATAAAAAACCGAATACACCCGAATTATTTGAACATTTTCCTTGTTCATCTATAGTTTTTTGGCGGAAATATAAAACAGTAAATTTATACCGACCAGATTTAACAATGCAAAGTAGAATGTAAGTTTTACCCGTAAAAATCCTACTATGCAAAAGTCACGAATCATTAATATTCTTACTCCCCTAATCAATTTTTATTCATTTCTTGCGGTTTTTTAAATCAAAATTTGCATATAACATTCATATAATTGACAAAATTTATTGAATGGATTTAAATGCATAAATTAATAATCTCATCGAGGAATTCAAAATGCAAAGAAGCAATCCAGAAGAGCAAAAAAATAGCTTTCCAACGTTACGGCTGGCAAAACTACGAATCGCAGCTGAATTAGATGATTATTATCAACATCGTTCATGGAGCCTTTTTGGAAGATTATCCGCGCAAAATTCGCTTGCTTATGAATATTTAGAAAAGTTTCAACAGGCTAAAACCTTTGGCATACTTAAACAATTATTAATCGAATTCGATCAAAAGAATCACACTATTGAATCTAATGATAAACCAATCGCGAGTTATCCTATTATTGGTGAACATATTGATCCTCCTCGAACTCTAGAAAATCATATTTCTCGAGCTAAAAATGCATATGGGGAAGAAATATTTGAATACAAAAACAAAGAACTCGAAGCAAAATTGATTAGTATATTTAATTTTGCTAATTCTAATGGTTGGTTGGGACAAATGGCTGCAAAGGAAAAAGCTACCAAAATCTCCTCCTCTTTGTTCAAAGAACCTGATAGCAGCACAGACTCAAAATCGATACCAGATAAATCAATTAAGTCTCCTGCTCTATCCTGCTAAAAGAATTTTAGTCTGAGAAGGTATCTGAAGTTAAAGGATTGTTTCAGTGCCTTCTTTGAATAAGCAACTTTGCTAGCATTCTATGTTAAGCACATCTACGTACGCTTTGCCGTTGATCCAAACTTTCCAGCGTCACAGGTTCATACTGCATTGCTCTTGGTCTTATTTTAGGATACAGAAGTGTAATTGAACGACTAATCAACTCAACTGGACTAAAATCAGGCGCAGTAACGACTTGATTCACGCAATCTAAAAAGGCTTTATCGAGTGTTACGCCCTTTATTGGAAATATTCTTAAGCCATCACTCTCTTTCTGCACTCTGTCTAATAACCATGATTGTTCGTAATAATTTAAAAATAATTTGGTCGCCGAATCAAAGAGTTCTGTATCATCAATCGTTTTATCACGATCTCCATGAACTTGAATAAATGGAAGCAAATCAAAATAAAGCCTCCCTAATGCGCCTCTAAGAACAAATCCGGTACTCAAATGCGTTGCCAGCATTCTTACGGAAGCTAACGAATTTCTAATAAGTTTAATATGTTCATCAGTAAAATCCATACTCATTCTCTCAATTAATTCAAGAGCAACTTGAGTAAGCAAATGATTTGATGTTGATGCAATTACAGATGGAGATAATGTTGTAATTTTTGATCCATTTCTATTTGCGTTTATAAAAAAGTTCAATTCCTTTTTAATTCCGATTGAATTTAAATTTATGGGTTCGATATCCGTGTCAACATACCATCCGCCGTACAAATTTAAAAGAATAAAACGATAGATATCACTCGCTGCAGCATAGTTAGCAGGAAGCTCAGCTCCTCCAGGCTCAACAAATTTTTTAATAAATGCTTTAATTTTTTCTGAAATTACTAATGTGGCTGTCGACTTTACTATTATGTTTGTTTCAACCAATTGAGCTTTTATCTCTTTTTCAAATTCAGGATCAACCAGTATGGTAACGGTTCTATCAGAATTTAATTTTTTCCATTCGATTATTCGTTTAATATGTTCTGGACGTAATGCACTGCCCAGCCAAATTAAAAAAAGATTTTTATTTAATCCATCATTCGATTTTTCTTCGACTTTAGACAAGACAGGCTTCAATCTAGGTGTACTAACAAAAAAGGAATGCATTTTATTCAACCTCGTTTTATAATATTTTAATTGAACGGAATATATGCTATTGCTCGTGGTTTGTAAACATTAAAAACTAGCAGTTCTTTGTACAAATATAATTTACTAATTCTATAGCTCAAAGTTGCTTAAGAATTAGAAGGGGAGCCCCAAACATGTCTATCAATTCAAAATTTAAACGAGAATTAAAAGCCAAAGCCCACAAGTTAAATCCTATAGTCATCGTAGGAAATCAAGGATTAACTGAAAATGTTATGAAAGAAATTGATCAGGGATTAACCGTTCACGAATTGATAAAAATTCGAATAAACGCAGAAGATCGAGATGAAAGACACGCTATATTCAACGAGATTTGTGAAGTGACAAATGCCGAAGCTGTGCAGTTAATCGGTGGAATCGGAATAATATATCGTGAGAACTTAGATGATAATTAATTACTACTAACAATCAAATTGTGAGGAATTTCTAGTTTTTAAAAATCAACCGCATTTTGTCGATACTAGGTCGCATGGAAATTACTGTCGTTAAACTTGGTTTAACTTCTTGATGAGGAGGAAGATATAAACGAAAACGTTGCACTAAAAGAGCAATAATAATTGTGACTTCCAAAGTTGAAAAACCTGAACCAGGACATCTTCGTTTACCCCAGCTAAATGGTATATAGGCAAACGGATGTGATTGACCTAATGGATTGTTATGAAATCTATCAGGATCAAAACCTTCTGGATTGATCCAAAAATCAGGATGACGATGCACATGATAAGTACTAATTGCAATACCAGCGTGTTTTGGGATAGAAAATCCTTGCAAAACATCAGACTCAATGGCTTGTCGCATTGCGACAAATGAAGTCGGATGAAGCCTTAGCGTTTCTTTGATAACGCTGGATAAATAGGGTAAAGCTTTTAAATCATCAAAAGTGGGAAGCTTCCCACTCAATTTCCGATTCACTTCTTGTGCAATATTTTTTTCAATTTCAGGATAACGGGATAATTCTACTAAAACCCAGCTTATTAATGCAGAAGTTGTGAAATAACCTACCGCCATGAATGCTGCAAAATGATAGCTTATTGAATCAATGATTTTTTCTTTTGAATCATCTTTATGGTCATGAATCATGTTACCGAGCAAATCATCCCAACGATAAGGGCTGGCTAATTTATTTTTAACAATTTCTGTTGTTATTTTCTTCGTTTCGGAGATCACATTTTCATATTCTTTTTTTGAGCGCGAAAAATACCAAGCAATAGATAAAGTACTCACCTTTTTTTTAATTAAATTTGAGGCACTATTAATTAGCGAATACAAGTAATTTTCATCAAAAGGGTCGTTGAAAATAGTTCTTAAAAAAATAGCAATGACTAGCGCCCCTATCTCAGCATTAATATCAATATATTCTCCATTTTTATAAGTATCTTCCCAACGCTTAAACATATTCATGGTTAAATTTGAAATTTTGGAAACATAATCTTCAAAATACACTTTTGGTTCAAACGATACATTAGTTATTGTGCGATCTTTATGCCATTGAGATAAGTCGTTAGTTGTAAATAAATTATTTGTTCCAATAAGAGGAGAAAATACTTGTTCCAAAACGGGATGCTTAAATAAATAATTTTTTTCATTATCTTGTAATACATGTTTTATATAGTCAGGATGGGCCAAATGATATGTTTTCATTCCTTTCAGTTTGTACCAGGCAATATCACCGTATTCTTTAAATATTTTTGTTCTTAACCCAATTGGATCATGCCTTAGCATATTAAAATACGTGAAAAGAGGAATCCTTATTTGCGGCGCTTGATTCATATGTTTTTCCATTAACATCTAATAATTATCATATATCAAAAGCATAGTAAAAAAAACATGGATGGGGAATTTAAATAATTTATAGCTGATGTTGCAAGTGTTTCATTCTACAGAATAATCAAAAAGGAGAAATTTATAAGCATCTTATTAATGCTACAATAATAGTATGAGAGATCATACTATAGCTAAAAACCACAGGAAAACACTAATAATCATTTTAGTAGTTGCTGCTGTTTATTTCGTAACAGGATTTTTAGGCCTGTCTCTCATTTCCACCTCTCCTGGCTATGCAACTCCCATTTGGATCCCATCTGGAATTGCGTTAGGTGCTGCATTAATTTGGGGATTGCGAACATTACCTGGCATATTTTTAGGTTCATTTTTAGTTAATTATTATGTTTCCACTAATCCAGCGATTTATCTTGGATCATCTACGGCATTTTTCATTGGTTGCATAATCGCAACTGGAGCAGTGCTACAAACCCTAGCTGGTTGGTATTTAATAAAAAAATTCATTGGTTTAGAAAATCATCTCTACTATCCCATTGATATTCTTTTATTCGCCTTTTTGTCAGGTCCGCTAGCTAGTATTGTCAATTCAACATGGAGTAACACTGCTCTGTTTTTTCTAAATATATTATCTGCAAAGCAATATTTATTAGCTTGGTTAACTTGGTGGATAGGCGATAGCATTGGAGTATTAATTTTTACTCCTTTATTTCTAATTTTATTTGCTCAGCCACGTATCATTTGGCAAACACGCATCATTCCCATTTTATTTCCTCTTGGCTTTAGCTTCTGCGCCGTGATTATTATTGATTTAATAGCCAATTCGTCAGGAATCAAAGATCATCTTTGGTCAGTTCTTGCGGTAGGATTGTTATTCTGTGTTCTCATCAATATTATCCTCTTCATTATTCAAGGACAAAAATATATTTTACAAAAATCCGTGAAAATACAAACTAATGCTTTAAAATTTGAAGAAGCCAAAAATTTATTGATATTACGCGCTGCAGGTGAAGGAATTTTTGGCGTAGACAATGATGGCCAAATAACTTTTATCAACCCGGCAGCTGCGAAAATGTTAGGTTATGAAGAAAAAGAATTATTAGGAAAATCGTTGACAAGCTTAGTACAACCTAATCGGCGCATGCAAGAAAGACCTCAAGCTCCAATTAATATTCTTGTGCAATCGAATAAACTTTACCATAACCGTAATGAAATTTTTCGTCGCAAAGATGGAACATGTTTTTCCGCTGATTTTATTATCTCGCCATTAGTTGATGGAAAAAAAACAATAGGTAATGTGATTGTTTTTAATGACATTACACAGCAAATTGAAATGGAACATAATTTAGAAAAAATGGCACATTACGATGCTTTAACAGGTTTACCAAATCGAATTAGTTTTCTACAAAAACTGAATGCGGCATTAGATTTAGCCAAATTTAATCAACGAGTCATTGCTATTTGTTTTATTGATGTAGACAATTTCAAGCAAATTAATGATAGCCTAGGGCATGGTATCGGAGATGAAATACTCAAAGCCATTCCTACTTTATTAAAACCTGAATTGACGAAAATGGATTATTTAGCTCGTTTAGGCGGTGACGAATTTGCAGTGATATTAGAAAATGTTATTTCAATTGATTCTATCAAATTAACCTTACAACGTTTTATTGAGCGCCTAAGTAGACCCATTAAAATTGATCATCATGAAATTATGACTTCTCTCAGTATTGGAGTTGCAACTTATCCAATTGCAGGAAAAACCACAGATGAATTAATAATAAATGCTGATATCGCCATGTATAAAGCAAAAGAATTTGGAAAAAATACTTTTGCATTTTTTGATGAAGAAGTAAGTAAGCAAGTAAGAAGAACAAATAAAATTGACTCCGAAATGCATAATGCGTTTCTTAATGAAGAATTTTCTCTTGTCTACCAACCATTCATTGATGTTAAGACATTTCAATTATTAGGATTTGAAGTTTTATTAAGATGGCAGAATCCGATCCTTGGAGAAATTTCACCAAAAGAATTTATACCTCTTGCTGAAAAAAATGGCATGATTAATAAATTGGGGACCTGGGTATTAAAAAAAGCGAGCTATGATTATCAACAAATAACCACAAACTTTAAGGACCATAGCCTTTTGTTGTCGATTAATGTTTCTGTTATTCAACTCGAAAATGAAAAATTTCTCTCAAAAATTAAAAATATTTTAAATATTAGCAATATGAATAGTAACAATCTGATATTCGAATTAACTGAAACTTCCATCATGCAACATCCTGATAAAACCATAAAAATAATGCATGATGTGAAAAAGCTAGGAATACGTTTTGCACTGG
>JANWKO010000038.1 GCA_025451335.1 Gammaproteobacteria bacterium | reverse complement strand
GCTTCATATAAAATAGTTTGGACTGCTTCTAAGCGATATTGTTTTAGATACTGAATAAAGCCAGGTGAATCTTTTAAAAGTACGAGAAAAGACCCAAGTGTTTCATTAACTTGGTGTTTTAATTTATTTCTATCTTCACTGTTCCATATGTGAATATCAATCATTTCCAACTTGATTTGTTTTGTGATTAATTCTTTAAGTGAAGCAAAATGTTTTTCATTTAAAAATATTTTTTGCGTTTTTAACCAAACTGCATAATTCGGTACATCAGCAACGAAGTCCCAGTTGAGGGGCAGATAATATTTCACAAATGGAAAATTATCATAATCTTCAACATGAGGATGTTGCGCGCCTATATAGGTAAAAGGTTTATCAAGAATATAGATGCCATAGTTTTTAGATAAATCAGAATCTTCTTTTCGGTCTATTATTTTGGATTCAGATGTGAGCATTTTTTTTATATAATCTCTGTCAATTTTCAATAATGGTTTGTACTTAACAATTTTTTCAGAAAGAGGCCGAGAAGTTTTGGATTCGAATTCATTAGTGAGAGGAACGAAAGTACGTACAGGATCAATACCAACACACACATGATTATTATTAATGCCGAGGTTAGACAGGGTCAAGTCATCTTCTCTATAAATATATTTTGGTAACAGTACACGTCCCGTATCTTCTATGTAATCTTCTTCTGAGAAATTGGCCCAGCCATCTTCTTTATAAAAAATTCTTTCTTCTTCACAATAGTTAAAAAAATCTTTAAAGCCGTCAATGCCTTTAGACATATAAGTAAAAGCTTTTTCACCGTATTTTATAATACGATATTTGGGACTACTGTTAACTGCAAAACGATAAATTTCTCCGGCAGTGATGATAAATGATAAGGCACGCTCGAATTCACTTTTCTTTATAGTTGTTGTTTTAATTTCGTAATATTTGACTCCAGGTTTATTCATTTTTTCTCGTAAAAAAACGTCGCGGTGTTTTTCTTTGCCTGGTTCAAATTCAACTCGTGAAGTCAAATTTTTACTAAATTTAATAAATTGGTACTTTTCCTTATCTTCCGCGGTGGGCGTGGGAAACAAACGTATAGATTTAAATTCTGCAGTTGACGATGCCATTTATTCGTTTCCGTTTATCCAGGCAAAAAATAATTTATTGTTTCGGCTATTTCTTCATATTTAGCCTCTTTGATTTTTGTTTTGACAATGCCTTTAAGTAATTGATCTGCAACTTTAATATTACCTTCAATTTTTTTGTTCAGGGGTTGTATTGTGTCCGTCGAGATAGCTTTGGCATCACGAGCTAAGATAGCTTTTTCTAATGATGAATTAGCTGAAATTAAGTCCACTGGCATAGAGGCACTCCATTTATCTTCCATGTGATCCGGATCGATTTTTTCTACATTAGCGGCATCTCTTAACATGAGAAACCCTTCAAGAATACACATTCTATCTGCAGTTTCTTTGCTAGCACAATATAACTCAAGATCTTCTTTGTTGAGTTCAACATTCTTGATGTTGTAAATAGTAGGATCGTTAAATAAATCAATTAAACAGTCTGCAAAAGGCTTTGTTCCTCGGACATAGACAGTTACATCTTTTTCAGTTATAAGATGACCAATAAGATTTTTTTCGATATATTGCAAATCAGCTTTGGTTTGAGTTGCCCCATGTAGAAGTAATAGTTTAGCAATTTTGATAATTTTAATTTGTTCTTCGGTATTGTCACTATCAATATATTTGCAAGCGTAGATTAAATAACAACTCATTATAGAGTCTTGTTCACTTCTATTAGTTAATCCAACGTAATTTGATAATGCATTTAATTTAAGCGCATAATTTGGATCGGCACCACATTTTAATAATAGTTCTATCATATCAACATTTTTGTGCCATTGACGAAGAGCATGAAGGAGAGGAGGGCATGTGTAGTAGCCATTGGAAATCATACTATTGACATCAACTTTTTTAGATTTAAGTATTTCTTCAACTGTTTTAGTATCACCTCCTATGACTGAGTAGACTAATTGTTCAGCTGGAGTGGGGGTAGCGCGTTCTCTTGCTGTAGGTAATATAGAATTTGCAAACCATATTTTTTTAAATCTAAAGATTTCAGGATTGAAAAATAGATTGATTAATTTATTTAAAAAAGGTGTGCCAGAGTAAATGTACATATTTCTATAAAAAAACGGCAAGTCTATGGGAAAATCAGTAACAACTTTTGAAGATGTTAAGTCCTTTTCTAAGTGTTCAAAGTCTTTTGTTGTTGGCTTGATGTTATGTTTTATAAGTAATCTTGCTGTTTTTAATATAGCTTCATAATCTTTTACATGCCAATCACGATCGCTTATGTTTATAACATACCAAAAAAAATGAGTTAGTAAAGAGTCTTGATTGTCATCAGAATGGGCATTCGGATCGGCACCTGCTTCAAACAAGACTTCTGCAATGTCTGGACGCGGCCAGAATGCTTCAACGGCATGATGAAGAAGCGGACGTCGAACATCCCCGTTGTATTTGCTTGAAATCTGATAGTTTGGGCCTACTTGCTTGATAATGCGTTTAATTGCTTCGACATCGTTTTTTTCTAGTGCTTCGTGGAATTCTTTCATGGCTTAACCTCTTTTATTCTCAAAATTTCCAAGCCAGCTGATTGGTAACTTTACCCTGGCAAATAATAATTTAATGTTTCGGATATATCTTCCGATTTTGCTTCTTCGATTTTTTTAGTGATAATTCCTTTTAATAATTGGTCAGCAAATTTAATATTTCCTTCAATTCTTGAGCTCATGGATTGTTTAGATTCAGACGGAATATGATTGGGATTCATTTCATAATTTGAAAATCGTCTCATGATGTTTTCTGAATAATTCGGGTCTGATCCATGTTCTAATAAGAGTTTTATTATTTCGGTATTGGGTCGGTGACAGCTAAGTGCGTGTAAAAGAGGAGGGCGTGATTTTTTTCCATCCCAAATCATGCTGTTTATATCAACTTTTTTTGATTCAAGTATGGCTTTAACAGTTTTACAATCATTTCTTATGATAGCATAAAGTAATTCCTCGGCTGGTGAGAAAGCTATCTCTTTGTGAGAAGTATTCCAATATCGTTTAGCAAACCAGAATTTAAATTGATAAATTTTTGGATCATAAAAAAGATTCATCAGCTTATCGACAAATGGCGCACCCGTATAAACATAAAATTCTTTATGAAAATAAGAAGGCAAGAACGACAAGTTTATTTTAAATCGTGAACATAAGTCTTCTAAAACAGGTTCTAGCCTTTCAAAATCTGCTGCAGTAGGTTTTATTTTATATTTGGCAAGTAATCTACCAATTTTCAATAAATCTTCAAGTTTTTCTTTACTATCGCATTTGTAAGCTACTATAGCATTTGTAAGAAATTCAAAAAATATGGAACGATCACCATAATCAGTTTGATAACTATGATAATTGGGATCCGCTCCTGCGTCTAACAAAGCTTCAACAATATCCGGTCGAGGAGCGCTGCAACGGATTGCTTGCAAAAGCAGGGGAGCAGGCTCTTTATCACTAGTATATTCGCAATCAATTTTAATATTCGGACCAAATTCTGCAATGATGCGCTTTATCGCAGGCACATCATTGTTTGCAAGTGCTTGGTAAAATTCTTTCATTTAACGCTCTTATTTTTCTAGATAATTTCTATCTTCCAGCCTTTACAATTATTTTTGCTAAATCAGGATTAAATTTACAAGTTTCTGATATGGTTTTCTCACACTCATGCATATCTTTTAATTTACAAAGTACATCACTGGATAAATATTCTAATTCAGATGCTTTGATTTTCCGTGTCAAGACGGCTCTTTCTTGCAAAGATAAGGTAGGAATGATAGAGCATAGTGCATTATTCACTAATTCAATGGGTTTTGTATCTCGGCTAAAGGAATTGGAATGATAATAATCATTTGCTTCATGCCTGAGTTTTTTAACTAACGCATCAACAATGCAGCGCCGAATTTGCCAATGTTGACGAATTTCAATTTCATTATCGAATTCAATAAAAGCTATTTTTTTCAGTAATTCATAGGACTTATCTAACATCGAACTATTTAAAATATGATCGGTTATTTTTTTAAATCTTTCTACATCTACTTTATGGATTAATTGAGTATATAACTCAACAAGTTGAGTTGAATTGAAATCTTGCGTAGAGCTAAAGAAATCCACTATTCTTTTGGCTTCGTGAGGACTTATATAATCATGCATCCAAGAAATTATTTCAGCAATTTTATCATTAAAAAATGAGTCTTTTTTACAAAAAGTTTGTAACTCAATGACTCTATTAATAGATTGCCTTACCAATTGCGGTATCGTTTCTACAGGGGCGGCTTTTTCATTCAATGTAACGGCAATGATGCATAAAATATAAAAGGAATAACGATTATAATTTGTTTCTTCGTTTTGTTTTGCTAAAGACATCTTGACGCGATTCAGAATTGCTTTTGAGGTTTCAACTGGTTCAATTTTTATTGCATGTGTAATACTGCTAACTGCATTCTCTGCATCATTAAGATCGTCAGTCTCGTAACCATCGTTTTTATCTTGTTCCTCCAGTTTTTTGAAAGCAGCATCAACAGACAATTTAGATTCTGCTGTCAAATCATCTTTAAACTCGTATTCTTTTGTTTCAATCTTAAAATCGAATTGTGTTGGTGCAGGTATAAACTCTACTATTTCACTTTCTTTTGCTTTTTTATAAGATTCAGCCCATTCACACAATCCTTCAGCCCAAGAGAAATCTAATTTTATTTTGGTTGCTAATTCGATTGGTAAATAGTCAGGAAAATAAGAAAATAAAATACTCAACATGCGTGAGACTTCACCGTCTGAATCTAGAAGCTCTATTGATCTTTTTAAGCAATTGATCAAACTTACAATTGAGCTTTTATTTCTTTTTTCGTGCTTATATTCTGAAATGATTTTTTTGCATAACATAGCATCCATGCCATTAATAGAATTGTTAACAAAGAGTCGATTAGGAGATTTTTGCGCTTCTAGGTATTGACGTAATACTTTGCGTATATAAATTAAAAAATATTGTACCGCTTCTTTCGGATCATGAAATGATTTAGGTGGCAAATATTCTAATTCTCTTTTGTAACGTGTATGCATATCACTCACCCTTTATATTTATCGAATTAACTCTAGATGTTTAAAATTAGTCATACATCTGAAACATGTTGTATACTTGTGCACGGAGTTTAATCCATGAATATATCTTTATTTCCATTATGGTTTTAATTATTTTCCTATCCAGGTAAATAATAATTTAATTTTTCAGATATAGCTTCCGCATCAATTCTTTCATTTATTTATCCTTTGTTTGAATATTTATTAGGCAAAATAATTTAATAATTTTAAAATTGGGTCAAAGAATAGCTTTTTACTTACAAAATGTCCATTTATGTTTAGTGCTGTTACAAGTGATAAGGTGCATTAGATAAGAGTTTGGGACTCAGATGGGTGAGCTTGTGTTGTCAGAAGATATAATCCAGAAAAAAATTTGCTATTAGGGGATCAAATTTGCCATGTCCTCTTTGCTTAATTCCATCCACTTACCTCGCCGCAATTCGCGGGGTAAAGTAATTTCTCCAAATCGAATGCGTATCAAGCGACTAACTTTGACGCCTTGCGACTCCCAGAGTCGTCTGACTAAACGATTGCGGCCTTCTTTTACTAAAACATGGTACCAATGATTGGTACCTTCACCACCGGCATCAGTGATTTGGTCAAAATGCGCAAGACCATCTTCGAGTTTCACGCCTTTTTTCATCTGTTTTATCATAGCAGGCGTGACTTGGCCTTGAATACGTACGGCATATTCGCGCTCAATTTCTGTAGAAGGATGCATTAATCGATTTGCTAATTCACCATCATTCGTAAATAGCAATACGCCTGACGTATTAAAATCCAAGCGTCCCACATTAATCCAGCGGCCGTTGCGCAACATGGGTAAATGATCAAAAACTGTTGGACGATCTTCAGGATCGGAACGAGAACAAATTTCACCTTCCGGTTTATGATAAAGTAATACCCGTAATTTTTTCGTAGCACTTTTGAAGAGAGGCACATCACGTCCATCGACACGAACTCTATCATTTAATGTTATGCGATCGCCTAGTTTTGCTACTTCACCATTAACTGCAATGCGACCTTCGCGTAACCAATTTTCAATTTGACGACGAGAACCGAGACCTGCATTCGCAAGGACTTTTTGAATTTTTTCACTCATTTAAATTGTTTCCACTGCTTGCGCTGACAGTTCATGATTGTCACTATCATCATTTTGATGATAAGAGGTTACTTCTGTATCATTTTCATTATCTTTTTCCGTTGATACATCGGAATATTCAGCGTTACTTTCTTGTGTCGAGGAAACTTCAGAATATTCATTATTATCTTCGTCTTGAGGAGATGATTCGGAGTATTCAGCATTATCTTCGCTCTGTAATAATGCGTCAGAATGCTCAGAATTATCTTCTGGTTGTGAAGATGTTTCAGAATGTTCAGCATTATCTTGTTGCGCTGATTTTTCTGATTGTTCAGAATTATCTTTTTGTTGCGAAGATACTCCGGGCTGTTCGCTATCACTTTGCTGAGGGAAATCCAGTTCCACTTGTAATTTAGCTTCTTGACTATCAAGATCTTTAAGTTCGGCAAGGGTGGGTAATTCATTTAAACTTTTTAAATTGAAATGATCCAGAAAGGCTTTGGTTGTGCCATAAAGCGCAGGTTTACCTACAACTTCACGATAGCCAATGACACGTATCCACTCGCGTTCTAACAATGTTTTAATTATGTGAGAACTGACGGTGACACCACGGATTTCTTCAATTTCAGCTCTTGTGATTGGCTGACGATAAGCTATCAACGCTAAAGTTTCTAGTATAGCGCGTGAATAGCGGGGTGGACGTTCTTCCCAAAGTTTGCACAACCATGAGCTAAGCTCTGTCTTAGCTTGAAATTG
>JANWKO010000037.1 GCA_025451335.1 Gammaproteobacteria bacterium | reverse complement strand
TGACTAACTCTTGTCCGATGACATTGACACCATCATGAGTCATGCCAATTTTACTACCTGTCACTGTCCATACGACTTTACCCGTATAAGCATCAACTATTCTGAAAGTGACAGCAACAACAGGTTCTCCATCTAAACCAACTTTATAGTGCCATTCATTGACTGAACCAGTTAATACATACTTAATGTCATGCTGTCTTGCAAAGCTAAGCACAGGTTCCATTGAAAATTCTTGATTAGGACATAATAGTAATTGTTCACAATTAACTTTCATTCTGTATAACGTTGGATTTAAATTCATGGTCGACAAAATAGCTGAAGAAATATTTGCTACTTGTTGACTGGCAAGTGGCGTAAGCGTGTAGTTTTCAAAAGGACCGACTACAATGGACGAACAAGATTTAATACAAAATGGCTTGCAGCTATTTACACCGCAACTCAACCGAGTCTTTGCACATGAAGAAAGTAAAACTGCTATTAAAAGGGATATGAAAAGATGCTTAAGAATATTGGCCATGGCAAAAAATCCTTTTTTCGCAAATTAGAGGCTGTTAATTAGCTTTAAAATTACAATATCTTATATTTGTTATACATTAATATGTCTTTCAAAGCAAGAACTTGGTTGAATAAATTTTGCTGGGGAAATATAAATTTAAAGATCCTTTCAAAATAATTTGTCAATTGTGATTTTTTATATTATAAAGATACAAACATTAAGGATAGCAAAGTGAAAAGGATTTGTTTTGTATTCTTGCTTCTGTTTTATTTCTTTTCTAACATAGTTAGCAGCTCGCCTATTTCGAGCATTGCATTTTACTATGGACCCAATCCCCCATTAAACAAACTCAGAATGTATGATGTTATAGTTGTTAATCCAGACCAAGAATTAATTCCTCGTTTTTATGACAAACAGCTTTATGCATCCGTCAGCATAGGTGAAATAATTAAAGATTGTTATTATTGCTCGAAAATAAAATCTTCTTGGCTAATAGGACATAACGAAAATTGGAATTCTTCTATAATTGATCTTGCCAATCCTGAGTATCAGACGTTTCTTATAGAAAATGTGATAAAGCCTCTTTGGGACAAAGGATATCGTGGTTTTTTCCTTGATACCTTAGATTCTTATCAGATTACTGCTAAAAATAAGGATGAACAGAAAAAGCAACAAGACGCTCTTATTTCAATAATCAAACGAATTAAAACACAATATCCCAATGCCAACCTTATTTGGAATCGTGGTTTTGAAGTATTACCTCAAGTTCATGATGATATCGAAGCTGTTGCTGCTGAATCACTGTTTGCAGGATGGAATAATAAAACAAAACAATATTATTCAATACCGCAAAATGAACGCGATGCATTATTAAAAGAATTTGCTGAAGTCAAAAAGTATCATTTACCAGCCATTAGTATTGAATACTTACCTCCAGAAAAGCAAAATGAGGCTGCTAATATAATTGATGAAGTTAAGAAGTTAGATATCATTCCCTGGGTCACAGATAACAATATTAGCTCGGTTGAATTAAATAAAAATATCAATAACATCAATTACTTACCTAGAAAAATTCTTGTAGTTTATGCGGAAGCTAAAGGTAAAACAGCTTTTGATTCCAGTGGTCTTTATTATGCAGCCATGCCTTTAGAATATTTAGGCTATGTGCCTATATTTCAATATGCTTATGATCCTTTACCTAATAATTTAAAAGGTGAATATGCCGGTGTATTAATATGGATTGATGTCGCTCAAAATGCTAATTCTGAGAAATTAACCAATTGGATAATAAATCAAATCAACAATGGCATACCAGTTGTCATCATGGAAAATCTACCCTTTCCCTTAGAAGGTAAAATTTCCAAGGTTTTAGGATTAACACAATTCGATGTATACCCAAATGTGCAATCAGTATCCTATAGCATTAATTCTCCCATTAATAATTATGAGATCAAAATAAATCCCAATGTTAATGATTTTGTTCCAATGAGATTAACTAAAGGAAATAATAAAATACTCATTCAATTACAAAATAATTTTAACCAAAAATCAGATCAAGTTGCTATCACTCCATGGGGAGGATATGCATTTTACCCTCATTCACTAGCGCAATTACCTGATAATCGATTACGTTGGGTAATTAATCCTATTGAATTTTTCGCCATGGCTTTTAAGCTCCCTCGTCTTCCAGTTCCAGATGTCACCACACATAATGGCCGTCGCATCATGACAGCTCATGTAGATGGGGACGCATTAATTAGCCCTGTTGAATGGAATCCAAATTATTACGCCGGCGAAGAAATGAAAAAACAAATTTTTGATAAATACAAAGTCCCAACGACTGTATCTGTCATTGAAGGCGAATTTGATTTGCCACAAGTGTCTCCAGAAATGAGAAAGATTTTTATTGATTCAGCCAAAGACATTTTTAAATTACCTTGGATAGAAATTGCAACGCATACTTATTCACATCCCTTCGATTGGCAAGAAGCCATCGCTGGCAAAAAAAATCCAACGCCTGAACAGATTAAGAAAAATAAGTTTTTAAGTTTCGTCAATTTGCCTCTACCCAACTATCATTTCAATATAAAACGTGAAGTGGTGGGTTCCGTTGATTTTATCAATAAAAACTTAGCGCCACGTGATAAAAAATGCAAAGTGATATTATGGTCTGGGAATGCAGATATTGATGAAAGAGCATTAGATTACGCATACCAAATTGGTTTAAGAAATATGAATGGTATTATTAATTCTGATCCCACTAATGAAAACAATTCTTTGACCAATGTAGGGCCTTTAGGTCTTTATTATGGAAAATTTTTCCAAGTCTTTTCTCCTTTCGGTAATGAATTAGGAGAAGATTCAGGACAATGGTCACCGCCTTATTATTCTTTCATGACCAAAATTCAAGCTTTTCAGTTAACTGATTCGCCTTTGCGATTAAAACCGATTGATATTTATTATCATTTTTATTCTTCCACAAAACAGGCTTCACTTAGAGCATTACAAAAAGTGTATGATTGGGCACTAACCCAATCAGTTTTTAATATGTATGAATCCGATTTTGTGAATCAAGTTTGGGATTTCAATGATATAAGAATGGCAAAGAAAAATGATGGCTTGCTTATTACTACAGACGGCTATCTTAAAGAATTGCGTAGTCCGAAAAGTTTAGGTTACCCAGATTTTGCAAAAAGTAAAAATGTTGTTGGTTTTACATCGCATGGAAATGATTATTACATTCATTTAGGGCCAGATATTACTAGCGAGTTATATTTCAGTTCCACTTCACCTAATCGACCCTATTTAGATAATGCAAATGGATATGTGACCTCTTGGCAGCCGTCAAATGATTTGAAAACAATTAGTTTTAAATTGAAAGGTTATATGCCTCTAGAA
The DNA here is from genome assembly GCA_025451335.1 of Gammaproteobacteria bacterium. Lineage (GTDB taxonomy): Bacteria > Pseudomonadota > Gammaproteobacteria > DSM-16500 > DSM-16500 > JAJPGW01. The sequence goes on along the minus strand of JANWKO010000037.1, from coordinate 6,188 downwards.
TTTACATTAGGAAACATGCACAACTGCACGTTATCAAATAATGATAAAACTTTGCAACCAGAAGGCCAAAATTCGTCAGATAAAATGAATTTTAAATTAAAACAAACAGAGACAGGTGAATTAAAAATATCATGTCAAACATGAATAATACAAAATTAAAATTTATTACTAGCTGGCAATTACTTGCTTTTGCGTTGTCAATTTTAATAATTTTATTTTTAATTTTTCCAAAAAATAGTCTGCTAAAAACAATAGAACAAGAAAATCAGCAAGATTTGGTATCTCAGTTATATCTGCAACAACTCCTAAGATACTATTTACCTTATAACGATCAAGATAAAATGTTGACAACAAGTAATATCATCGCAATGGATCAAGCTAGTAAATATAATTTACTCGATTTTTGCTTAATGGATTTTCAATCTACTCAAAACTGGAAAGCGTTATTTCTTTGCTTTAAGTTATTAAATGCAAATACTGTATCCATTAAAAAAGGGCAAACTAAACAAAATAACTTATTCTTAGTTAATAAATACTATGATGTCATGCAAAATGGGCCTTATACTTCTAGTGAAACCTCAAGTTTAGCCAAAGATTTAATTGGCCTCGATATGCCACAAAAAGCATTTAACTTATTTGTTACTACAATAGATAAATCACCTGAACAACCCGCTACATTCTATGCCCTGGCTGCGCAAACTGGTGCGTGGGTAGAACAATATCAAAAAAGTGCACAATACTATTTTGAAGCTGATCATAGATCCAATAATATTGCTGATAAACGCTTTTATTTTAAAAAAGGTGTCTTGATTATCCAAGCCAGTGGCAATATTGATAAAACAATGCAAATGGCTCAAGAAAATTTGCAAGAATTAAATGAAGATCCTGACACTTTAACTTTTTTGTCTGAAGTTGCTTTAAAAGCTAACCGAACAGACTTAGCTGACCAGTATCTTGCGCGAGTGTTAAAATTGAAAATATCACATGGAACAAATGTTAATGAATATTGAAACATTTAAATTTTGTAAAAAATTTTTAGCAGTTTTATTATTTTTGCTATTGATTTGTGACGTTTCTTTTGTCTATTCTGGTTCTTATTTTGGTTCACGATCAGAATCGCAAGAAAAAAAGATAAAATCTAATCCTGAAGCTACTATTGAAATTTATGATAAAGAAACAAGAAAAACTTACCGTTTCAATTTATTAAAATATGATGACAAATTATATAACCTCGCTTACAAAATATTTTTGATGAATCAAGATGTCAAAGGAGCTTATCTAATTTCTGAAGCTGCTGTAAAGCAAAAACCAAATGATGCTGTATGGCGTGAACGATATGCCCAAACTGCCGTTTGGATTTACCAAGGTCGTACCGCATTAAAGCAATGGATGGAATTAATTCCAAATCCAAAATATCATGAAGAAGCTTTAAAAAATGCTATCGAAATCGCCAAACGAATGAATAATTACGATGTTTTAATTCAATTATACGGCATGCAATTACATGAACAACCAAATAATGAAACGATCTTTTTAAATTATGTGGATGCCATTGAACAATCTGGAAAACCTCATGAAGCATTGGCTTTATTAGAAAAAATACCAGGAAATAAACGTAGTGTTCCTGTTTTACAAAAAATAGCTTCTATTCAAAAAAGTCTTAATTCGCCGAGTGGGGAAATTAATGCATTAAATCAGTTAATAGCTCAATCACCTAATTCAGCTGCACAACTACGACGTTCAGAAATTCTTTACTCTACTGGTAAAGATTCACATGCTTATAAAGATCTCTTATCGGAATATAAACAACCAGGGAATAAAACTCTAGAATTTTGGCGAACGTTAGGCGAATTGGCTTGGTATAATAACGATATGACAACGGCTGAAGCCGCTTATCGTCATGTGATAACAATGCATGATTATGATACCGAAGCTCTATATCGTCTCATCGAAATTAATAATCAAAATGACAACTCTCCAGCATCCTATCGCTATGCAAAAATGGGTTGGGAAAAGTATCATACCGCGGATTTTGCACAATCTGTCATTCTGGCTTTAGTTGATCAAAAAAAATGGAAGGAATTAGGAATATTTCTAAATTCTCTGCCAAAGATAATAACGCAAGATTTATCTTATAATCCTAGTTATTGGATTGGATTAGCCTCTGTCGATTATTACGCGGGAAGAAAAGAACAATCGTATGCGGCATTTCAATATGCTATAAAACGTTGGCCTACCCTATTATCAACAAAATCAGATTACTTATGGTTATTGATAAATAACGATGAAAAAGTTCGAATTAAAATTATGTTAGGGAAATGGTGGAAAGATGTTAGCAGCAACAATCCTTATTTGATTGAACCTTACGCGGCAGGCAAAAGTTATTTTGGTGACTATAAATTTGCTGCAATCTTAATTCATCGCCTAGTTAAACTTGATCCTACAAATTTTCGCTGGATGATGGATTATGCAACTGCATTAGATGAAACAAATCATTCAGACAGAGCTTATTTTATTTTTAGAAAAGCTTGGTATCAATTAGTAAAACAAGTGCAACAAAAACCTTATCTCATCACTTCTAGCGAAAATGCAAGAACGGCTTTTGTAGAATTAGCATTATTGTTCACACCTAATGAGCAAACCGTTGCAAATATTGTGATTTATTTGACAAATCACTATCCCAAAGATAACTCCAATTTTAATGATATGCTTATCAATTGGGCTTTAGAAGAAAGTAGCACTTCTGAGTTAACTAATTCTAAAGATCAGCATGTTGAACTTGCCAATTATATTGATCGCTATCAACGATCTATTGGTCTAAAAACAATGCCATCTTCTCGATTAAACTTAGCATTGTTAAATAACGATCGCTACGAAATGAGAAATCTACTCGAAAATGAATTAGATCGATTGCCTTATAGAGATAGAGTCCTTGCAGCAGAACGTTTAAGAGATATCGATTTAGCAGAAGAATTATCTTACAAAGGATTATCTGATCATCCCACTGATTATCAAATGTATGAAATATTCCAAGATGTTATGTTGAAAAATACCAATAAAATAACTTCACGGTTAATCTACTACAGTCCTGGTGATGTCACAGGTTTAGAAGCTGACCTATGGGCTACTTTACGAATTAATTCTCAGTACTATATTACACCTTATAATACATCATGGTGGCCTCATATTATTGACAAGCTATTTATCGTTAATACGCCCACATTTGTTCGTAACACGGGAGTAAAATTAAAAAGAATAAATCAAAATGGTTATTATGAATTAATCGTCGGTGAACGTAAAAGTTTACAGAATTACGGCCATGCTTCTTTAGAATGGCAACAAATTGTCAATCGAAAATTCACTAATGAACTTGAAGTTGGTTATCATGTCATGCCTGACGAAGACGCACCTCTCATATTAGCTGGTATGAAAAATCAAATCAGAGAAGTCATTAAATATCAAATCACACCGCATGATTCAGTTGATATAACCGCACGTTTGCAGGCTTTTTACGGTCAAGATAATTCTTATTTAGGTTATGGTGAAAATTCCGATATTTATTTTACTCATAAATTCCAACTTGAATACCCTGATTGGAATATTAATCTTGATATTGCCAATTATACGTATAAGAAAAATGGACATGTTGATGCCCTCTTAAGAAACTTAATTCCAACCATTGATCAAACACCGTTACAACCCGCAAAAGAAGTTGGTTTTTATATTCCACAAAATTCATTAGAGTTTGCAGCGACCGTTGGTTTTGGACAAGATTGCCGAAAAAACTATACCGGCACGTGGCGCCCTTTTGCAGAAGTCGGTGTCCTTTATAATACCGTTGCACATTTAGGTCCTATGTTATTAGGAGGTATAGCAGGAAAAGTTTTAGGACGAGATCATTTAACTTTTTATGGCGAATACATCAAAAACCAGGTTGTTGAAACTGTGAATTATGAAGTGGGTTTGAGATATGAATATTATTTCAGTTAGGATTCTATTCTAAACACTTTCTAATGCCTCGCTTGGATGATACGGATTAAATCCTTTAAGAAAGAAATATTTCCAAGCTGTCCCCGCTACACTAGATGCTGAAGTAAAATCAGGATCAGAACTTGGTGTAGAATAAGGAACACCATAGTCTTCTTGAGTGATGGATTCGATTGCTAACTCCAAGTCTCTTAATTTAGTACCTTCACATTGATCTATTTTTGCAATTTTCATTGCAAGCATCATACCTAAACTTCCTTCACTCCAAACAGGTAAAGTAGGAGCAGGTTGCTTACCTGCTAGTCGATAAGCTACAAATCCCATGATGGGATAAGATATTTGAAACTCTTTGCAATTAGTATGTAAACCTGAGGTATAGTCTTCACCTTTTCTACCTGAGGTACCAAGTGCAAGCAGTCCTAAAACCTGGGTATCAAGATACAATTCATCTTTATCAGGTTCTCCCTTCTGCACTTTAAATCCAACATGGAAACGATTATCGTCCCAAAGAGTTTCAAGAAAGGAATGTAAATTTGATGCAATTACACTATATTCATTTCTCTTTTTTTCATCCACATATAGTGCATTTAAAAAAGCTGCATAAGAATCCGCATTATGTTCAAATGAAACAGATAATGGCCGCTTCGGGGAAAAAGTAATCGGAAAATAACTTTTTCCTTTCCATTTAACTTCAATTTGTTGTGAAACAAGATAATCCAAAACTTTATTCAACATGCTATCAAATTTGATCTTTCGATTAGAACCATATTTAATTTGATAGGCCTCGATTGCAACAGCGACCCATGCAATGGCTCCAGAGGGGCTTATTTCGTCATCGCCTGGGTAGATTTCTCCCTGAGCCGATTCATATTGAAAAGTCCATGTCCCATTTGGAGATTGCAAATTAAATAATCCGGTTAAAATATCTTCAGCAGCATTTTTTTGACCAGAATGAACAAATGCTAATATAGCTAGTGCTTGATCATATAAAAATGAACTGTTTGACCCTTTATAGCTATATAAAAGTCTTCCGCCGCCATTAATCTTTGCCTCAGAAAATCGAGATAATAGATTTTTAATGTACGGATCAACTTCTTGCATAGCTGTAATACCCAGATTAAAGTAACCGATTTGGAATATTAAGATAGCCAAAAAGATCGGCTTTAAAAAAAACGTAATGCTACGCATTAATTTTTTTACATAACTCAATGAATTATTTGATATTTTCACAATTACACTTTGCATTTTAAGCATCACTAAATAATGCTGAAATATTATATTCTTAAAATAATCAAAAAGGAAGATAGTGTCAAAAATCAATCATATTAGTAACTTTAAAGTATGCAATAATAAAATGATGAGATTAAACATTAATTTTCTTATTGTTAGAGTATATCTACCTTAAGGATGTACAATGTCTATACCTTTAATAGTTGCTGCTCATCAACCGAATTTTATTCCATACCTTGGTTTTTTTGACAAAATGAAAAAATCAAATATTTTTGTCATTAGAGACGAAGTATTATTTGTAAAAAACGAATTTCAAAATAGAAATTTAATTCGAGTCAATTCATATGATAATCTCTATTCACCTACATCGAAATGGTTAACTGTGCCTGTTGACCATCCATATGATTACATTAAATACGTCACAATAAAAAAAGATGTAACCAGACACAATAAACTTTGGCATCTGCATATGTTACATGAAATAGAAGCTAGTTATGCTAATGCGCCATTCTTTTCTACTTATTTTCCTGAAATAAAAAAAATTTTTGATAATACAGATGATTTATTAATAACTCTCAATATGAAAATTATTAATTTCTTAAAGTCTGTTTTTAAGATAAAAACAGAAATCATCCTAGCAAGCACTCTGAATCTTAAACCTCTTCATTATCAAAAATCAGATGCGACAGAAGATCTAGTAAGTATATGTCAAAAACTAGAAGCTGAAGTGTATTTATCAGGTATTGGCGGCAAAGGATATCTTGAATACAATCAATTTAAGCATGCTAAGATAGCAGTCCAATTTCAGAATTTTAATCATCCCTACTATCAGCAAAATTATCCCGGATTTTTACCAAATATGTCAGCTATTGACGCATTATTTTGTTTAGGAAAACTTCCAGTCATTATATGATCAATTGATAACAATTTTTATCAAAACAAGATGATTTATAATCAATTTAAAGTTTTTT
>JANWKO010000036.1 GCA_025451335.1 Gammaproteobacteria bacterium | reverse complement strand
TGGCAGATAATTTAGGAATTTATACAGCATTAAATTTTTTATTGCAGGATAAAAGTAAAGTAAAAATATTATTAATTGTTGATGCATCTAAGTCAGTCAATAATCCATATTCGAAATTACAATCACCACCGAAAAATACGGAATTATTCTGGCGTGTTGTCACTGCAAGTACAGATGCGAATCGGGAACGAATTAAACCCAATATTAATTTAGTTGCACGTGAATTATTATGTGGTGCTGGCGCAACCAATGTCGTCGTTGTTTATCTTGACTTGGGTCAATATCCAGCTGCAAAACGTGTAGGTACACAGCTAAGCATCACACCACAAAATCAACGTTTATTGTTGCAAACAGGGCAAGATTTGGTTGCAAATAATAAGACGTTAGCGCAATTAGTAAAGCAAATGAATGCGGGTAAAATCAATTTAGGCCAATGTCAAAGATTTACAAAAGGATAACAAATGCTAATAAATCCTCATTCAGCGTTAATTATGGTTGATTTGCAAAATGATTTTTGTAAAGGAGGCAGTCTTGAAGTGCCAGACGGCGATGCCGTTATTCCTTTAGCAAATCAATTACAAGCTAAATTTGATGTTATTGTTGCTACTAAAGATTGGCATCCAAAAGATCATATGAGTTTTGCTTCAAATCATTCAGAAAAAAAAGTGGGTGATGTCATTAACGTTAATGGTTTGGAACAAATTTTGTGGCCAGATCATTGTGTTCAAGAAACACATGGTGCGGAATTACATCCTCTATTAAATACCTTTAAAATTCAAAAATTTTTTTTAAAAGGAACAGATAAAACTGTCGATAGCTACAGTGCGTTTTTTGATAATGCACATTTACGCACGACTGGCTTGGCTGATTATTTATTACAGCAAAAAATTAATGATATTTACATCATGGGACTCGCAACGGATTACTGTGTCCGTTTTTCCTGTCTTGATGCAGCGCATTTGGGATTTAAAACTTATATTATTCAAGAAGCCTGTCGAGGGGTGGAATTAAATCCGGGTGATGTCAAAAATGCATTGAATGAAATGCGTGCTGAAGGTGTGACTATTTTAGAAATGAAAGATTTAACTTAGACGTTGTTGACTTAGGTTCTATTGACAATTCGCTAGGCTGAGCAATAACCACCGATTTCCAGCATAAGAATTGTCAACAGGTCTTATTAAGATGGACTAAATAATTAACACTAACATCATCATTTAAAGAAAACTGTTTGGTAAAAATATTATAATGTATACCAATCATATCCTTGACAGATAATCCAGCCTGTCGGGACCATTCGGATAATTCGCTTGGTCGAATGAATTTAGCAAAATCATGAGTGGAATGCGGTAATAATTTCAAGATATATTCTGCTCCAATAATAGCAAATAAATAAGATTTTAAATTGCGATTAAGGGTAGAAAAAAACACATGACCATCTGGTTTTACTAACTTTGCGCATGCTTGGATGACAGAGATCGGGTCAGGTACATGTTCTAACATTTCTAGACAAGTAACGACGTCATATTGAGCTGGGCGTTGGCTTGCTAATTCTTCTGCAGTGGATAGAAGATATTCCATTTCTACATTGCTTTCTAGTTGGTGTAGTTTTGCTACATTTAGTGCTGCTTGACTCATATCGATTCCGGTTACATGCGCTCCAAGTTTCGCCATACTTTCGGATAAAATTCCTCCTCCACAGCCTATATCAACAACTGTTTTGCCATTTAAAGGTGCTTTTTTATTGATATAATTGAGGCGTAAGGGATTAATATCATGCAAGGTTTTAAATTCTCCCTCAGTGTCCCACCAGTGCGCTGCTGAGGCAGAAAATTTGGCAATTTCAGATGTATCGATATTGTCGGTCATGGGTGTACCTTCTTTAACAAACCTATAGTATTATATGAATTTTTCTATTGTACTTTTTTTACAGGAAATTTCATATGATTATGAAACTTTTTGCAATTGGTCTTTTATTAATAGCCGGTATATTTTCTATTGCTCGAGCCGAATTGCGAATTGATAGCGAAGGAAAGGTAGTTTCAAAAGAAATTTTATTATCGCAAAATACGAAAACAACAACTACTGATACTGAACCTGCAACTGAGCCCGTTCCCGTTCCGAAAAAACAGGTGACTGGAAAAGGTGCGACTGGAGAAATACATTCAGCAGTTATGGATGAAAATGGTCATTGGATATCAACAAATCCACCAAAGTCTGAACAGACTATTCAAGATCAGTCAAATACAATTTCTCCTACGGCGCCTAGCGTACCGCAAACAGCAGGTTCTAAAAATCCAACGAATACACCAACAGGTACTCAGAGTTTGCCCTTAGGTCCGCCGGGCAATGCAACGAATCCACCCAATAATTCCTATGTTAACCCTACTAATGCTCCAGTTAGTATTCCAAGTCCGCCAGCTAATTTTGTGAATCCTAATAATACGGTTGGTGCACCAACGAGTACTCCCAGTAATTTACCAAGCGATGTGAATAAACCATGAATAAAGTCAATCCAACAACAATTTTTTTAAAAGATTACCAAGCACCTGACTTTGTAGTCGAAACCATAGATTTAGAATTTGAATTGGGTGAGGAATTCACACTGGTTAAGTCGCGTTTAGCAATTCATGCAAATTCACCATCAACTTTTAAAAAAAGTAGCAGTCTTGTTTTGCAAGGAGAGGAGCTTGAACTCAAAGCAGTTATTTTAGATGGAAAACCGCTTACAGTTAAACAATACAAAGTGACGCCAGAATGCCTAACCATCTCCAATGTATCCGAAAAATTTGTTTTAGAAGTTCATACAGTCATTAAACCACAAAAAAATACCGCATTAAGTGGTTTATACAAATCTAGTGGAAATTTTTGCACACAATGTGAGGCAGAAGGATTTCGACGTATAACCTATTTCTTAGATCGGCCCGATGTCATGTCTCGTTATACGACGACGATAATAGCTGATCAAAAACGTTATCCAGTGCTTCTTTCCAATGGCAATCTAGTCGGTTCAGGTAAATTGGATGAAAATCGTCATTGGGCACGTTGGGAAGATCCATACAAAAAACCCAGTTACTTATTTGCTTTGGTTGCTGGTGATCTAGAATTTATTGAAGATTTTTTTGAAACAAAGTCGGGTAAGAGAGTCACAATACGAATATATGTTGAAAAAGGGAATCGTGATAAATCCTATCATGCTATGCAAGCTGTGAAAAAAGCCATGCGCTGGGATGAAGAAAAATTTGGTCGCGAATATGATTTAGATATTTATATGATTGTTGCTGTCAGCGACTTTAATATGGGTGCAATGGAAAATAAAGGACTTAATATTTTTAATACCAAATATATTTTAGCCCAACCTGAAACTGCAACAGATCAAGACTATATACATGTAGAAGCCGTGATCGCCCATGAATATTTTCATAATTGGACTGGAAATCGCATCACGTGCCGTGATTGGTTTCAATTAAGTTTGAAAGAAGGTTTGACAGTATTTCGTGATCAATCATTTACAGCTGATACGACTTCTAAAACAGTAGCGCGAATTCAAGATGTGAACGCCCTTCGCATAGCTCAATTTCCCGAAGATGCAGGCCCTCTTGCTCATCCGGTGCGTCCCGAGTCATATATTGAAATTAATAATTTCTACACAGCAACGGTCTATGAAAAAGGTGCGGAAGTTATTCGCATGATACAAACCATTTTAGGTGAAGAACTATTCCGAAAGGGGATGGATTTGTATTTTGAACGTCATGATGGGCAAGCTGTTACCACAGAAGAATTTGTTAAAGCAATGGAAGATGCTTCTGGTAATGATTTAACTCAATTTCGCTTATGGTATAGTCAGGCAGGTACTCCTGTTTTAAAAATTTCTGATCAGTATGATGCAGCAAAAAAAATCTATACATTAGATATCAAACAAATTATTCCTGATACGCCAGAGCAAAAAAATAAGAAAGCTATGCATATCCCAATAAAAATGGGTTTGTTAGATTCAGCGGGTCATGAATTAGTGAATGACATGCTACAAGTTAGGCTCCCACACGAAACATTTCGTTTTGAAAATATAGCGGAACATCCTATCCCTTCTTTGTTACGAAATTTTTCTGCGCCAGTCAAAATCGAATATGATTATTCTGATACAAGCTTGCGAATGTTATTCAAGCACGATGCAAATTTGTTTAATCGCTGGGAAGCAGGGCAAAAATATTCAATTAATTTGATTATGCGAGCAATTAAAAATTATCAAAATGGAAAAAAATTAGAAATGCCTGACGATTTTGTCGATGCATTTATTTATGCGTTTCAAACGGTGGAAGATAAATTATTGTTAGCAGAGATGTTAACTTTGCCCTCTGAGAAATATTTAGCTGAACAAATGACTATCATTGATGTGGATGCTATTCACGCAGTTAGAGAATTTTTCATAATGGAACTAGCGACTCAGCTAAAAAATTTGCTCATAACAGTATATCAAAAAAATAATAGAAAAATTCCTTATCAATTTGATATGAAAGAAGTCGGTCAACGTCAAATAAAAAATCTTTGTCTTAGTTACTTAATGAATTTAAAGGATGTTGAAATTCATGAAACTTATGGAATGCAACAATTTACAGATTCATTGAACAGTAACATGACTGATACAATCGCTGCTTTACGTGGTTTAACCAATATTAATGGTCTGCAACGTGAAACTGCATTAAAAGATTTTTATAAAAAGTGGCAAAATGATGCATTGGTCTTAGATAAGTGGTTTGCTCTACAGGCAACTTCTAAGTTACCAAAAACATTAGGACAAGTAAAAAAATTGGCACAACATTCAGCCTTTGATATCAAAAATCCAAACAAAGTCTATGCCTTAATAGGAAGTTTTTGTAATCAAAATCCTATTCAATTTCATGCTGCGAATGGAGAAGGATATGAGTTTTTAACAGACACTGTTTTGCAATTGAATGCATTAAACCCTCAAATTGCTGCACGTATGATCTCGCCGTTAACTAATTGGAAGCGTTATGATTCAGGACGTCAAAAATTAATGAAGAAAAACTTAGAGTCTGTTTTGCAACATAAAAAATTGTCGAAAGACGTCTATGAATTGGCAAGTAAAAGTTTGAATGATTAGGAGAATATAATGACTACCGAAACAAAAAAAATGCGTCTAGAATCTGACAGCATGGGAAAAATTGAAGTCCCTGAAGATGTGTATTGGGGTGCGCAAACTCAACGTTCATTACATCATTTTGATATTGGCTTTGACATAATGCCAAGCGAATTAATCCGCGCATTTGCTACTTTAAAGAAAGCAGCAGCTATCACTAATTATGAATTAGGATTGTTGCCGGAAAATAAAATGAATTTGATTATTAAGGCAGCGGATGAAGTATTAGCAGGAAAATTTAATGATCAATTTCCATTGCGTATTTGGCAAACAGGCAGTGGTACGCAAACCAATATGAATGTAAATGAAGTCATTGCTAATCGAGCTATTGAAATGGCAGGCGGTGAATTGGGAAGTAAAAATCCTATTCATCCGAATGATGATGTGAATCGCTCACAATCATCTAATGATACGTTTCCAACAGCCATGCATATTGCTGCTGCAGAATTTTTCGTACACCGATTAATTCCATCAATTAAAAAATTACGCGATGCGTTAGCTGCAAAAGAAAAAGAATATGCGAATATTGTGAAAATCGGTCGAACCCATTTGCAAGATGCAGTGCCTTTAACATTTGGTCAAGAGTTTTCAGGATATGTGGCCCAATTAGATGCTGCTATCAAGAATATTGAAAGTACTTTACCAGGATTATATGAATTAGCATTGGGAGGCACAGCGGTTGGGACCGGGTTAAATTCTCATCCGAAATTTGCTGAAACAGTAGCAAAACATATTGCTAAATTAACTGGTTTACCTTTTGTTACTGCTCCAAATAAATTTGCTGCTCTAGCAGCACATGATGCTATTGTATTCGCCAGTGGCGGACTGAAAACGTTAGCTTGCGCATTGATGAAAATTGCGAACGATTTACGTTGGTTGGGATCCGGTCCTCGCGCTGGGTTGGGTGAATTGATTTTACCAGAAAATGAACCAGGATCTTCCATTATGCCTGGTAAGGTAAAACCAACCCAAAGCGAGGCGATGACTATGGTTTGTGTCCAGGTGATGGGTAATGATGCAGCAATTGGATTTGCTGGTTCACAAGGAAATTTTGAATTAAATGTATTTAAACCTGTGATGATCCATAATCTGTTGCATTCTGCGCGCTTACTTAGTGATGCTTCAAATATGTTCAGAAAATTTATGGTACAAGAATTACAAGTCGATGAAAAACGCGTTAAACAATCCGTTGATAATTCATTGATGTTAGTCACAGCGTTGACGCCAAAAATAGGTTATGACAAAGCCGCGAAAATAGCACACAAGGCATTTCATGATGGGACAAGTTTGCTAGAAGCAACACTTGCGTTGGGTTATTTGTCTGAAGAAGAATTTAGAACGCTAGTTCGTCCGGAAAAAATGACGGAACCACAAGTTTAACACCTATGCCTCGGGCCTGGGGGTCAAGTCTTGAAAGTTGACCGGTGAGGGTAAGAATTGACCACAAGGTCCAGGGTTTAAGGCTTGCCCCAAGGCCACCAGAGCCTCGGCAGGGTCAAGTCTTGAAAGGTCACTCGGCGGGGTCAAGTCTTGAAAGTTGATCAGTGGTGCGAGCGGAGTCAAGACTTGGCCCCAAGGACATCATATTTAGTGTGCATTTTTTACAGCTCTTTTTAAAAGCGCTTGTAATTGATCAGTTATTTGCCGTTCTCATATGATATATTTAATGTATCGTACTTTTATTTAACTTATCGAACTTTGAACTGGAGGTTTGTATGGTTAGGTATAGCGCAACATTTTTCATTTCTACGCTCTTGGGGTTATTTTTAATTTTTTCTTTACCTGGCCAATCCATTGCAAAACGTGGCTGTTGTTCAGATCATGGTGGTGTCGCAGGTTGTAATCAATCAACAGGTTTTCAATTATGCAAAGACGGTACAACCTCACCAAGCTGTAAATGTGAAGGAACAACTACTACTAAGTCTACAAAAAAGTCAAATGATCAGAGTAGTGGCGGTATTATTCCTACATTATTTGGATCTTCGGCAGCTAAAAAGAGCACTGAATCGACATCAGCAACTACTGCTACGACAACAAAGTCAAGTACTGTAGGTTGCTGCTCAGGCCATGGTGGTGTTGGCAAATGCGATAAAAAAGCAGGCTATTACAAATGTAAAGATGGCACATTATCGTCAACTTGTACTTGTGCCAAAGAAACAAAAGCAAAGAAGGCCAAAGAAACAAAAAAATCTAAAGAACCAAAAAAATCTAAAAAAACAAAAGCAGCTGAGACAACAGTAACTCAATAATAGTGGTCAATTAGTGAAAGTCAAAGCACGCTAGCGTGCTTTGGCTTTTTGCTTAAACATTCTGGTTGTAATTCGGTGTAAATCAATTTTTTAACTTTATTGTAAATGCCTAATTTGTTAAGACATTCTTTTAAGTTTGGTTGCTTTGTGCTTGCTTTAAAATGTAAACAAGCTTTGACTAGAGGTTTTATTTCTTGATCTAAATTAACTTTTCCGGTGAGTGCGATAATTTTTTCAATGTTTTCTAATGCGGTAGTTAAAGCTAAATTTAATGCAACAGCATTAGGATTATTATTGGTGTTTAGTTTTTTAATAAAACCTAGGCCTGAGTGTGGTTTCATGTTATTTAGTTCATTTGCTATTATCAAAAAAATTTTTTCTATAACGGTACCTATTTTAAAAAACTCTTTGCAGTTATGCTTTATTTGCTCGAGAAATTTTTGTTTTAATTGTATTGATTCAGTAAGTAAATCCTTTAATGATTGAATTTCATCAATTGCAGTTAGTTTGGATTGGAAGAATTTCATTGCTGTAGAGGGATAGCTAATTTTAAATTTTTTTTCATCATCTTGTGCGTCGACATTCAAGGATGATAACTTGTTAACTTTAGTTTGAAATGCTTGATGTAATTTTCGAGCTTTATCAGTATTTTCTTCAAGATGATTCAAGATATTATTTATTTTTTTAGAATCGCGAGATTTGATTTTATTGGCTTGTTCAATGAGTTTTTTATTTAAAAAATTGTTGAGTTGATAACATTTAAATTCATGGATTATGGGGTTTTTTGAAGTTCTTGTAATTTGCATAATTTGTGCGAAGAAATTGTTTGCTTCAAGATTAAGTCTATTTATTTTGATTAAAAAATTATTTTTAAATTGCAGTTTAAGTTCGCATATTAATTGATTAAGTTGTTTGGTTTTTTCTTCATATTCAATCAATTTCTTGTGTTCTTGGTTAATTGCATGATGTAATTTTGTTTCCCATTCGCTATGTTCGTGTTGAACTTGATCTCTCAGTCTGGCTATGGCCTGGATTTTTGATTTTAAGCGCTCCGATTCACCGCAAATAAATTCTGTAGGATTAAAAGAGCATAGTTCAGCATATAACTCTGTAATTTTACCACAGATGGCTAATTCAAGTGCTGAATCAGTGTTCGTTTCTATTGCGCTTTGAATTTTTTTAATATCAGCAATGATGTTTTGATTAGCAGAGTATTCTTTTACAAATTTTGCAACGCCATCTAAATGTGCTATATAAGCATCGACTTGCTTTGATTCTGTTTTGTGTAACATATGTATTCCACGATTAGTTTATATCTTGCTGTTCGACCCCACCCATAAGCCGCGATTGGCATTTTATCATGTTTTTTTTATTGGTCATAAAGCGATACATTACATACTTATTTTTAGAAAAAAATACGTAAATTCAATGGGTAAGATGCTTGAGCGAAAAGTAACCATTAAGAGTTATAATAATTATATAAATTAATACAATTGCAGAAGGGGGTTGAAAATGAAAATAAGTTTATTTTGCATATTATCTGCTTTGATGTTTTTTATCAGCGGAGCAGTTTTTGCAGACGTTGTTGAAGTTCCGATTGATGTTACTGGTACGACTTATACGTTAGGTAATGTCGTCGTACCGACAGCAGGTGATTATTACTATACATACACAGGGCACCGATGTTTTGCATCAGAACAAAAGACCGTAGCGGGATCGGGTGATAATGTGATTATATTGCACGGACCGGCAACGATTTATTGCTATAATTATCCTTAAAAATAAATAATAATATTTGCGAATGCCAACGAAATGTTGGCATTTGATTTTTAATACATTAGACAACAAGTGGAGGTAATATGCCGCGTAAATTATTAGGCGAAATTGTTACGCTTATAGATGCAAGCGAGTCAGCGGGTTTTCCTATCAATAATTCTAAAGAAGTTTATATTGAATGGCCAGATTTAATGGATGTTGTTCTTAAGAGAGATGACAAGGCTTTAAATGTAGCTTTAAACAATTTTGATAAAGATAAAAAAATAGATAAGATTAAAGAATGCAAAAACGCTTTAGATGAAGCTATTTCTTATGCGAACAAAAAAGGGTTTAATTATACATATGGTTTTAAAGAAAAGGAATTTGATTTGGTCAATAAATTTCTTTCAGACTTTCAAAGTGGATTAGAAGCAAAAGAGGATTTAAAAACTCAATCACCAGCGCTATCAAGAAAACCCCGGTGATTGCACTTCAATCAAGTCTCACGTTTTTATTTTTTTCCAATAAACGGGTAAGCGATGGCCTGAGTCGTGGCAGATACAATTTTGCCAGGGACTTGGCTTGCGGAAGAGATGACGCTTCCAGCTGCATCTAGCATATAACTGAATAATCCCGGATGGGTTGTGTTTGCCGGTGGATCGTTTTTTAATTCAGAACTTTTAATTTCAGAATGAGAAGATCTTTTAAGGTTGGTAGAAGCACCCTTATCCTTTTCAATAGCGCTTACTTTAATAGGCAGAATGGGATATTTATTAGCATATACAGGGCGTTTTTCAAAGAAAGAGGACTCTTTCCCTAATATTTCGTCAATTTTCTTAAATTCATCCTTAGGAAGCTGATTAACAAGGTTTTTTAAACGAAAGCGATCGCTTAATGCTAGCCCCCCCTTATTTAGAATATATTGTTCTAATAAATCAACAAGTTGCGACTCATCATCCAGTTCAATCCTATTGAGCAAAAAATCTTCCAATTTTTCAAGTTGTTGCGTATTTAGTTCTTTCGGCAATGTATTACGTGGCATAGTTTAATTCCATTTTATATGTAATATAATTTACAGCAGTTGTCGCTAACGTATTATTATATGATAGTTCATTTGACCTCTATCGGTTATCTCACCTTGATGCCTAATAAGCGTTTTTCATCATCGGAAGGTTTGCTTAGTTGACTACGATTAGCTTCTTCCCCTACATTACGTAAGATTTTAGAAGCCCCGCGTCTCGTACCCTTATAAAATGTAAATCCGCCACCAAAAAGCCCACCGATACCTAGAGTCGGTATCAGATAGTTTAACGCAATAGCGGATATTCCGAAACTTGCACCACCGGTAAACGGTGCAGCAGCAATACCAATAATCGCTGCTAGTCCGCATAAAATTGATAATACACCGACGACTTTTTTTATGTTGCTTGAACTTCCTGACAGTTCGTCAGCTGTTTTTTCAAAATCACAAAGATTAACAGATAATGGATCTTTTACAGTTTTTGCTGCTAAAAGAATACCTTTGGTTAGAGATTCAATTTGACTTGTATTTCTTTTTGAATCCTTTATTTCTAAAAACGCTGAGTTGAATGTCTCCCAAATAAAACGCGTAAAAGGAGTATTATCTTTTCCTACTGTATCGTTTAATACGTTTAATAATGCATTTAAAGCAAGTTCACATGATTTGCATGCAACATTATATAAAATATCTTCACTTTTTTCTGGATCATTGATAATAGTAAAATCAATTTGTGAAATAAAGCTAGATAGATCCAGAAATTGACCATATGCTCTTAATTCCAATAATTGTTTATTTATATCTCGTAATTTAGGAGTAATTTTTTGCGGATCATTTTCTTTTTTTCCAAGCTCATCAAGTAAAAATGAACAATGTTGTTGTGGATATTTATAAGCGTAATTCAAAATCTGGTTTGTTAAACTTTCAAATTTAGCTTCCAATGCTGATGCTTGTTTTAACAATAAAAACCTTTGGTTAAAGCTAGCCAAATCATCTTTAGATGACAGATCTTTAGAAAACTTGTCGTTTGATTCATTGTTAATTTTACCTATTATCTCTGCACAAGCCTCTAAAGCAAGAACAGAAGATTGAATCGCTGATTCGCGAAGGATTTGAGATTTATTGAGAGGTTTAGTAAGGTCAATTTTCGAGATTTCGTGAGAAAGTTCCTTAATTTGATCAAATGCTTTTAATGCTAATAATTTTTGAAATAATGAGTTATATTTTGTATAGATTTCTTTTGGTTCACTTTCCCTTTTATTAAGTTCTTCAATTAAAAAGGAACAATGCTTTGTTGGGTGCATTTGAGTAGTAGCTAAGAGAATTTTTTTCGTTAAATTTTCAATTTGTTCTTGGGTTGCAGAGGAACGTAATATTTGAAATTTTTGTTTGAATGCAGCATAATCTGTTCTAAACGATTTATTTTCAGGGAATCTACCTGCTGATTTATTATTGGCATCAGTAATAACTTTTTCGTAAGCGGCTAATGCCAGTTCACATGATTTTACTATTGCTTCACGGATGTAATTTTCCTTTGAATTATTAAAACCATTCAGATCTATGCTTGAGATATACGTTGCAAGTTTATTTATTTGATCAAACGCTCCAATTTTCCATAAATGTTTAAAAATTGAATCATATATAAAATAGATTTCCCCTAAATTTTTGAATTGTTCAATTGATAATTGGCAATATTCAATGGATTTAAGTTGTTGATTTTTAATTTTAACAATTGAAATTAGATTTGAAAAATTAATTTCTTTCGCTTGTTCTTCCGCTGAGTATTTTTCAAAGAGGGATTCATAATGAGCATAATCAGAAGCGATATCTTTAAGGTTCGGATAATTATTCACATTTTTTTTCAGGCGATTTAATTCAATTCTACATTCAAACTCCCGTTCAATTTTTTTATTAAACTCTGAAATTTCATTTGCCCAACTAGCTAAATTATCAGATTGATTTAGGTCGCATAATACGACAAACCTTTTTTCGAATTCTTCATATTGTTTTTTATATTTTGGTAAATATGGTAATTTCATTTTAAGCTTTTCAAGGACAATTTTGCAGATTAATGCTTTTTCATTATCAATGATTAAATTAATACGCTGCAGTTCTTGTATTGCGTCAAATTTTATTTTTCTATTTTTAATAGTTTCATCTTTAATTTTAGAAATCAGCATTAATGTCCTTTT
>JANWKO010000035.1 GCA_025451335.1 Gammaproteobacteria bacterium | reverse complement strand
AGCGATTTTAAAGTATTTCAACAATTAATTCCTCGTCAGAATGAGAAATTAGATCAAATCGATCAACAGTCTTTTGATTCTTTGTTTTTAAAACTGAGAGGACAATATCCTAAAATTGATTTGCATATGCTTTACACTATGTTTGTTTACTTCGAAAACATTGAAGAATTCCAAAAAATGGCATACAAACTTGGCTGCAAAATTATAAATGAAAACGAAGGAATAATGCCTTCAGAAAGTTATTTTAGAAATCAATTAAAAATTGAATTAAGAAAATGGCTTAACAATGATTTATTTAAATCTTCCCTGGAAAATCCGCTTTATAGAAATATTTTTCCTAATGGTTTAAGTCATATTATGATTGGACGGTATCTTGATGATATAGTCGATGTTCTGATACCCCTAAGCAATAGAGTACCCCAGATTGATATGCAAATTCGCCAATGCGAAATCGGCCTGCAAAACATCGCTGCAAATATACAGCAATACAGAGCTGAAACTGGAGAAAGGCTTAACTATCACACGACTCAAATCAAATTTATTGAAGAACAATATCATTTGCGATGTCAAGATCAGTCTCTTGCAGAACAAAATCGAGTCCGTGCAGTTCAACAATATGATTTTGCTTCTGCGGCATTTTTTGGACAACAAAGAAATGAATTTAGTGGCCAAGCTCAATCTCTTCAAGCACAATTAGTATTTCATCAAAGTGAAAAACAAAATCTTATTCAAATAGATATACATAAACATCAACATCTTAATTACTTATTACTCCATAAACAATCTCTAATAGAACAAAGAAGATTTTATGTCGGTGATAAGAGCACATCATTGCAAAGTGAAGCAGAACTAGTTGAAGAACATGTTACCGATGAAGCTGAATTAAAGCAGAAATCGTCAGAAGATTCTTTTGCAAAAATTCAAGCACAAATTGAAGGTCAGTCTGTTGAACATTCTGAACCATCTAAGATAATTGGCACTATAGATCATAAGACAACAGTAAAGGATAAAGACAAACCCCAAGTTTCTTCGTTGCACTCATCGCTTTTTTCAGAGAACTCAGTGCGAGAACGATATCAACCTAAGAAAAAATTTTCAAAACCTTTATATAAGACTCTTTTTACAGCTTTGGATTATAAACTTGATGAAGAAAGTCAACCAACTCGTTTTCCATTCCAAGATTCAGAATATTTTGATAAATACCATGTTAAAAAGAAAGCCTAATATTATTTTAACCTGCAATTAGTTAATTAGTCTTACCACGCAAAGAATTAGGCAAACTCTCTGTAATTTTTACCGAAACAAGCTGACCTATTAAATTTGGATTACCATCAAAATTAACTACGCGATTGTTCTCTGTTCGACCGGATAATTGCTGTGGATTTTTTTTGGAAGGACGCGTCACTAAAATTTGTTGAGTAGTACCTACCATAGCATCACTGATTCTTTTCGTATTTAATAAAATGCGATTTTGCAAAATAGCCAAACGTTGCTTTTTAACATCCATACTCACATCATCAGGCAATTGTGCTGCCGGCGTTCCCGGACGTGGACTATAAATAAAGCTATATGAGTTATCAAAGCCAATTTCATGAATTAAATCCATGGTAGATTCGAAATCCGCTTCTGTTTCACCCGGAAAACCAATAATAAAATCTGAGCTAACACTGATATCAGGACGCACTTTACGTAAGCGGCGAATTTTAGATTTAAATTCTAAAATCGTGTATCCACGCTTCATCGCTGCTAATATCCGATCCGAACCACTTTGCACCGGCAAATGAAGATGATTAGCCAATTGTGGAATATCCGCATAGGCTTGAATTAAATTATTTGAAAATGCAACAGGATGCGAAGTGGTAAAACGAATTCGTAAAATACCATCGATCGCAGAAGCATATTGAATTAATGCCGCCAAGTCTGCGACACCGCCTTCATGCATAGGCCCACGATAATCATTAACATTTTGCCCCAAAAACGTGATTTCTCGGACACCTTGTTCAGCTAAACTAACTACTTCTGCTATCACATCATCCAACGGACGGCTGATTTCTTCACCGCGGGTATAGGGGACCACACAAAAACTACAATATTTACTACAGCCTTCCATAATGGAAACAAACGCTGCAGGACCTTCGGCTCTAGGCTCGGGTAGGCGATCAAATTTTTCAATTTCAGGAAAGCTAACATCAACAACCGCTTTACGTTTCGATTTTGCTTCCGTCAACATATCGCCCAAACGATGTAATGTTTGCGGACCAAAAATCATATCAACATAAGGGGCACGTTCTAATATCGCCGCACCTTCTTGGCTGGCAACACATCCACCCACCCCTATAATTAAATTCGGATTTTGTTTTTTTAAATCACGCCAGCGACCTAACTCGGAGAAAACTTTTTCTTGGGCTTTTTCTCGAATAGAGCAAGTATTCAATAACAACACATCAGCCGTCATAGGATCTTGGGTTTTTTCTAATTGATGTGATGAACGCAACACATCCGCCATCTTGGATGAATCATACTCATTCATTTGACAACCATGTGTTTGTATATATACTTTGCCCATTTTTTAACCTCATAAAAAGGGAACCGCATATGATACTAGATAGTACTCCTAGTATGTCAAGCGCATTGTTCTTTCTTGCGTCAATTCACGATATAATGATATTTTGCTCACATAAAATGAGCTTTGCTGGCGAAAAATTGATCTAAAGGTATCCCATTGATAAACAAAAAAATTAAATTACGGGTCGAAAAATTAAATTTGACTCATATTAAAAGACACATTTTTCTTTGCTGCGACCAAACAAAACCCAAATGTTGCAATAAAGAAGACGGCTTAATAGCTTGGGAATATTTAAAAAATCGTCTGGACGAATTAAATTTAACAGGCCAAGGTGGAATTTATCGCACTAAAGCAAACTGCCTTCGCGTTTGTCGTGATGGCCCCATTGCCGTTGTGTACCCTGAAGGCGTTTGGTATCACTCTTGCAGTCCTGAGGTGTTAGAAAGAATTATTCAAGAACATTTGATTGGCGGAGTACCTGTTAGAGAATATATTCTTGCGATGAGGTCAGAAGAAATATAATGGAGAACACATGGCCATTTCCCGAATTTTCCAAGCCGTCCCGTTGAAAGAAAATGGTACTTTACAACTTGATGATGACGCTTCGCATCATGTTGCTCGAGTACTGCGCGCGAAAATAGGTGATGAAGTCATTTTGTTTAATGGAGAAGGTGGTGAATATCTTAGTCTCATTACTCACATCGATAAAAAATCGGTAAAAGTCGAAATCAAAAAATTTAATCCGCGTAACTCAGAATCTTCTCTAGAATTATATCTTGCTCAAGGCATTTCGCGCGGTGAAAAAATGGATTTTACCATTCAAAAAGCAGTTGAATTAGGCGTAAAAAAAATCTTCCCTCTATTCACTGAACGTTGCAATGTAAAACTCGATGATGAACGTCGCGAAAAAAAATTGCAGCATTGGAGTTCTGTTATTGTCAGTGCCTGCGAACAATCAGGCAGAAATCATGTGCCGGAAATTTTTCTTCCTCAATCATTAGACAATTTTTTTAATCTCATTCCAGCCGATTTCAAATTTGTTTTAGCACCCACAGCAGAAAAAAAGTTATCGCAAATTTCAATCAAAAAAAATACTTCCGTCATTTTATTAATTGGTCCAGAAGGCGGCTTGAGTGGGGATGAAATTAAATTAGCAACTCAAAAAGATTTTTTCCCTCTCAATTTAGGTCCGCGAATTTTGCGTACAGAAACAGCTGCTGTTGCTGCATTATCTGTTATACAGTTTTATGCGGGAGATTTTGGATGATGCTCATTCAAAAAAATTTCCAAGTCATAAAAGAGAGTCTGCTCGAATGTGAAAGAAAATTTAATCGTGCACCAGGATCCGTAACTTTATTAGCTGTCACAAAAGGTCAATCGATAGAAAAAATTCAGCAAGCCATTGCCATGGGACAAAGAGCGTTCGGTGAAAATTACTTACAAGAATCATTGCCCAAAATTGAAGCTTTGGCGGGAAACGATTTAGAATGGCATTTTATTGGCCCTATTCAACGCAATAAAACCAAAAAAATAGCGGAACATTTTGATTGGGTCCAAAGCATTGATAATAGGCTAATAGCCGAACGCTTAAATGCGCAAAGACCCTCACATTTGCCCCCTCTGAATATTTGCTTGGAAGTTAATATCAACCAAGAACCAACCAAATCAGGTGTCAAATCAGAAGACATTTACTCCCTTGCTGATCACTGTTTAACCTTGTCTCATTTAAAATTACGTGGATTAATGGCTATTCCTGCGCCAACTGATTCTTTCACAGAACAACTCGAAGCTTTTCATCAGCTAAGATTATTGTATGAAAATCTGCTTGAAAAAGGCTATTTGCTCGACACCTTATCGATGGGCATGTCGCATGATTGGGAAGCAGCTGTAGCAGAAAATGCCACTATGATTCGATTAGGCACATCTCTTTTCGGGACACGTAATTAATTTATCTGACCCCAAACATTTTTATTTTCTTCAGGAGTACAATGAAATTGTAGGTCATTAACCTTAACTTTATTGAGGTTGCCAACATGAAAAACAATCATGGAAGATTGGCGCTTCTGGTCTTAGTTCTAACCTTTTTACTTACCCTGAGCGGAATCGCAAAGGCAGATTTAACAAAAGGCATTTATCTCACTCAAGAAACTGTCGAAAACACTAAATATCTGAATTATCTTATTCAACATGCGAAAAAAGCAGGGATTACTACTTTTGTTATTGATTTAGAAATTCCATCTAAACTCATGGAAAAAAATATTGGGCTCGTAAAAAATAATGGCATTCATTACATTGCTCGCATCACTATATTTCCCAATGGTGGTGGCACACCTGATCAAGTTACTTCCGAAAAATATTGGGAAAAGAAATATCGATTAATAAATTATGCGATTGGATACGGTGCTAAACAAATTCAATTGGATTATATTCGCTATAATACCAAGCAACCCGCATCGAGTGATCATGCACAAAATATTTTAAAAATCATCAGCTTTTATAAAGATCGTTTAGCAAAACAAAATATTCCATTACAAATTGATGTGTTTGGTATTGCCAGTTTTGGTGAAGAAAAACACATTGGTCAAAACGTTAAATTATTTTCTCAATCAATCGATGTACTGTGTCCAATGGTCTATCCATCGCATTATGAACCTTTTCGCGTCCACGCTGTAACACCATATAAAACAGTCTATCATTCTTTAAATTCGATAAAAGGACAATTTGCCAATAATAAACCCCCTTTTAAACTTGTTCCGTACATTGAATTGTCCAATTATCGTTTTCCTCTCTCATATGAAAAGAAGTTAGCTTATATTTATGCACAAATTCAAGCGGTTGAAGCTTCGGGCGCAGACGGTTGGTTTGCATGGAGTGCGCATAATTATTATGACAATTTATTCAAAGTCTTGGAAACGAAGCCGGTCAAGTAATCCGTCACAGATTAACTATCCGACACCCGTTTCTTCCATCACCCCGCGAAAGCGGGGCTTTTTTTATCTTATCCTATACACGAATTGTTTCAGGTATGTCTACTGACCCATCCGAGCTAAACAGCGGGTTTTTGTGGCACTTCTCCATTATGAATATTATAATCTATCCCCGAATTTAAAATATTTTGAGGGTGTTATTTTGACTACTGCAACAATTGCCATTATTGGTGCCGGGCATATGGGTGGAAGCTTGCTAGGTGGGTTGATTGCGAACCAATATCCACCCAATAATCTTTGGGTAGCGGAGCCGGAAGTTAATAAATTAAGCCAATACAAATCTCAATTTAAAGTTCAAACCACATCGAATAATCATGAAGCTATCAATCATGCTGACGTGGTAATACTGGCCATTAAACCGCAAATTTTCGCTACCGTTGCTCAGGATATTGCAAAAACGATTCAAGAGAAAAAACCTTTGATTATTTCTATTGCTGCAGGTATTCGCGAAGAAAGCATTCAAAAATGGCTAGGCGGAAATCTTTCTGTTGTTCGCGCAATGCCTAATACACCTGCTCTAATAGGCTGTGGTGCAACGGCCTTTTTTGCAAACAAGTTAACGTCAGAAAAACAATCTGATTTAGCCGAATCCATTTTGCGTGCTGTTGGTATGGTGGTAAAGATTGAAGATGAAAAATTGATGGATGTCATTACACCTCTTTCTGGATCAGGTCCTGCTTATTTTTTCTTAGTCATCGAAGCAATGCAAAATGCCGCTATTGAATTGGGTTTGCCGAAAGAAACCGCCAGATTACTTACCTTGCAAACTGCTTATGGTGCAAGTCGCATGGCGCTTGAAAGTGATGTTGATGCAGTAGAATTACGTCATCGCGTCACTTCTCC
Source organism: Gammaproteobacteria bacterium (assembly GCA_025451335.1). GTDB lineage: Bacteria > Pseudomonadota > Gammaproteobacteria > DSM-16500 > DSM-16500 > JAJPGW01. Next base: position 1,327 of record JANWKO010000035.1, on the reverse strand, counting down.
TGGTGGAACTACCGAACGAGCATTACAAGTTTTGGAAGAAAAGATGCATGACTTATTTAAGCACGCATTAGCAGCTGCTAAAATACGATCAGAAGAATTGGCCGAAACTTTGGGATCTGTTGACAATTCGCTAGGCTGAAAAGAAACCGCTGATCTTTGAGCATCGCAGCGGAGTTTACGTTAAATCATTTTAACAACAAGTTACCTTTGCGACACATTCGCTGGTTACTACGGAGACATATATGTTAGATCCTATAAATAATGCAGAAGTGTTTTTACTCAATGTGGCCTTTGATTTATTTTTAACATTGATGATGGCGCGTTTTGTTTTATGCTGGGTACGTGCAGATTATTATAATCCTATTACACAATTTGTAGTAAAACTCACGCAAAAAATTATTTTGCCGTTGCGACGATTTTTACCAACCGTTAAAAATATTGAATTGTCTAGTTTGGCACTTATCTTATTCTTATCATCACTGAAATTTTATTTACTTTCTATAATAGTTGTTGGCTTAGCAAAAAACTATTTTGGCTTATTTTTATTAGGATGTGCTGACACAATAAAATTATTTATAAATACCTTTTTTTATGCCATTTTGATATTGGCTATTTTGAGTTGGGTGCAACAAGGTTTTTCACCCGTTGCACGATTGCTTGAACAAATCTCTGCGCCTATTATGCGTCCAATACAACGTGTTGTGCCTGTTATAGGGGGATTTGATATCTCACCTATTCCTGCGCTCATTTTGCTACGTTTATCTATTATTATTTTAGTCAACCCTTTGTTTGCTTTAGGCTGGGGAATTGCTTTTGGTTAAGATCAAACAGCCCCAATAAATTTGGAATTTATATGAAAGTTGTTTTTGCTAGCAATAATGCCGGAAAAATTCACGAGCTGAAAGTATTGCTCAATGAATTTAACTTATCAATCATTCCACAAAGCGACCTTGGCGTAGAAGAAGTTCCTGAAACAGGCTTAACATTTGTTGAAAATGCTTTAATAAAAGCTCGTCATGCTTGTCACAAAACCGGGTTACCCGTTATCGCAGATGATTCTGGCTTAATAGTCGAAGCATTGCGCGGTGCGCCAGGAATTCGATCTGCTCGTTATGCCGGAGAAAAGGCTTCCGCGCAAGACAATATAAAAAAATTATTATCTGAATTAGCATCGGTTCCTGATGAACAACGTGGAGCTCAATTTTATTGTATTTTGATTTATTTATCACATGCGGAAGATCCAACACCATTATTTTGCCAAGGTAGTTGGTAAGGTCTTATTCTAAAATCCCCACGTGGAGAAACAGGATTTGGTTATGATCCTATT
>JANWKO010000034.1 GCA_025451335.1 Gammaproteobacteria bacterium | reverse complement strand
TGCGATGTTGACTAAAAATCCTGCCTTATTACTCGAAAAAGATACCATTGTTGATTTCTCTGGACGTAAGCATTTAAATCGTACGGTTTATCAGCTTGCCTTAGGTGCAAAAGATTGTGATGTCATAAGTAGCAAAGGGAATAAAGTGGTAGATGGTATGATTGAAATGATAGAAAAACATTTCCGTCGACTGACGAATAAAACACCAGAAGAAATTGAAAACATCATGCAGAAACAATATGACGAACAATTTCCTGCCGAGTATAAAGAAATAGAGATTAAGCAAGATAAGAGTGATCTAGCAGCCTATACCGCTGTTATGAATGTCGTTATACAAGCAACGAATGAGGTTTGTAAAGAAACGAATGAATTAGAAAATGAGATATTCAACATCATTCGCAAAGAAGATACAGAACGTTCTAAGAATCTACGATATATGGCTCAATCGATTTTGAAGGCAAATAATGAAGAAAATTTTAAGAACGCATTCAATGCATTGGCGGCGTACATTAGTGAAAAGGGTTTAATAAAAAGTGATAAGTTTGATTTTACCGTGTTAAAAGCCATCTATCGATTTAGAAATTATTTGGAACCCCAAAAAGCTTTCACTATTGGTAAGCATTTTAATCATAAACTGTTAGCGAAAGCGGCGGCAGATTATGATGGAAATTATGATACATTTGGTGCAGGATTTGACTACAAATGGGAAGCGCCTAAGAATCTTTTATGTTGGCAAAAAATCTTTGGATACATCGAACGTTTTGTCCCGGCATGTGATGGCCAGGTTATTGCTCAGGGCTTGTGGTCAGTTTTAGAAAATGGCGAGAAATCAAAACGGAATTTTGATTGGAGTTACGGCGGTGGTAAATATTTTCCTCTTAATTCTGATCCCGTGTGGGAGATTGGATATAATTGCGGAGCGTGGGAGCGCGGAGGGTGGGGCGCGGGTGCGTGCGGGGCGGGGCCGGCGTTTTCAAAACTTATGTCGAGCAAAAACTTCAACCCCGTGCCGTTACGCACAGGCGAGACATTCGGTCAGAGAAGATTGCCTGCGTGATTCTTTGATGCGATGTTGAAGAAGTATTTCCGTTGCGATGGCAGCGGTTTGCGGTTCCCAACATGCTTGTAAAAATTCAAGCAATTTAAAGGAGGGCGACCAAAATCGTCTTAGCTTTTTTTGGCATATGCGCTAGAAGTATTGTTAGGATCTTTGACAATAATATGACTTTTCGCATCAACGTGATATTGGTCAAGATTATCCAACCCTTGAGGGTTTTCGAATGTCTTGCCAACACTAGTGAAATAAATTTCGTGGTCACAGCCGAAGCCTGTATTTACATAAACACCATTATCAGTATAGGTAAGATAAGGCTTATAGAAATTTTCAACAATACAAGCCACTTTCTGAAGCGAACTTCCACTCATATTATAGTTAATAATTATTCCTTCATTCGGTACAAGTTTATGCACAAAAGGAATTTTAACTTATTTAGAAAAAGCTTGTGATCATAGCATTGGAGCAATTAGCAAGATAGCAAATTTCATTTTCATAAAAATAAATCTCCATTTGAAACTGTCTACAGGGAGAGACAGAAGAACAAGCATCCCAGCCGGGGCTTGTTTGTCTTCCCAAATAGAAACTTCTCCTTTAGTTTCTGCTTTAGGTTTTTTGCCCTTAATAACTGCTGATTCAGTTACATATTTTGGCTTCGAACTGGTACCGCCCATTGCATGTTCCCCGCTTGAGATTAACTAATATAATGTGGGCTATGTTAAATTAGCAGCTCTAATTTGGCACTTAAAAGATTTGAATAATTAATTACTATACTCAATGAGCTATGTTTTCTCTAAAATTTAAACTTTTCCGAAATTTCTTGCATTTGTTCACGATTAAAGAAAGGTATTCTAAAATAGCCTGTATCATTTTTGTTAATAGTGACCTTGATATTATGTCCAAAATGAGCGGCGTAATTGGCCAAGTCGAGTCTAGGGCCTGTTTACAATTTGTTTATAAGAAATTGATAAATATAATTTATTGTAAACAGATCCTAAGTTTATTTGGTTATAAAGAAAAAGTTCTTCTGATAGTTTCTATATTTCTATAAGCAAATGCAGTCGCAAGACCTAGTCCTGCAGCACCAAAAAGTCCAACTCCTAGCAACCATTTTGCATTAGAGGATTTTTGTTCTTGTATTGAAGATGCTTTAAGCTCAAGCTCTTTTGCTTGATTAACAACTTCATTATCTTGGGGAACAAACCCAGTAGCAACTCGTGGTGCCGCACTCTGTTGAGCAGTATCACGAGTTGCCTTCGGTGCGTCCTCCTTTGCAAGTGATTTTTGTTCATCTGGTGAGATAGTTGCTTTAAGTCTCGGTCTTATAGGGAATTCATGACCATTATCAGAAATATTTCGGAATTCGGGGTCTTTGATTATTGTTATGCCTTTCCTTGTACTGTAAATACAGCCTAAGTTCTCGAATCTCTCTCGTATCGCTTTGAGCTCATCCCCGTTCTTAACCACAAATTTTTCTAGTTTATATTTATTGACAGTCTGAATGCTGATAAATGCCATTGTTTGATAAATTTCTTTAGCACCCTCTCTTGTGCCAGCATTGGCAATGGTAGCTATACCAACAAGCTTTCCTTTTTCCTGATCTAATAGTAAATCTTCGATAACAATTGTGGCATTTGCATTATAAACTTCTTCATTAAAATCTATCATATAGCGCGGCATGTTATTTTCCTCAATTTAGATCCGTGTACAATTATCTTTAACACCTTGATTTATAAGAGCAAATTCATAAAATTGCGATTCTTCAATAAAAATAAAACGAGTTTGCAATGATCCGACTTATGCTCACTGATGAGCTTTGGTTGAAACTAAGGACAATCATGCGTCAACACGGGGTTTATGACAAGCCCGGACTACGCAAAACTGTCGAAGGAATCTTGTATCGTATGCGCACAGGATTGCCTTGGCGTGACCTGCCATCATTCTTTGGTATATGGATTTCAGTTTACCAACAATTTAATCGATGGTCATCGAAAGATAAACTGATGAAAATTTTTAAATCGCTAGTTGATAATCCTGATCTCGAATGGGAGTTTATTGATGGAAGTATAGTTAAAGACCATCAACATAGCACTGGCGAGGCAAGCGACGAAGATGAAGCGATTGGTAAATCCGTAGCTGGAAATACGACAAAAATTCAACTATTTCTACTTTAATTCTGTCTTTGAAAAGCGTATACCATTTCTCATCTTTAGCTTCATGCTTTTTGAAGATTCCCCGTGAGAATAAATCAACTGACTGAACGCCAGCATTTTCAACTGAGGTTTGGTGTTCAATAATAAGAGATGTATTTGGTTCGAGAAGTCCGGCTAAATGATCTGCTACATATCTGTTAAATTCTAAAATTTCTTTCGAATTCTTACTTCTATCGACTACTAGACGCACGGCTTTATGTGTTGAATGATTGAAGTCAACTTTTTCTAGTATTTGCCTGGCTAAGCTATTGTATATGTTCTTGTGTACAGGAGGTTTGTCAAGATTCTGAATTAATTCACGTTTATTTAATGCGATGCAATAAATATCCCAATCAGAATTGCGTAACACGTGTTGTAAAAAATATTGTTTTGTAGCAATTGTTGTTTCAGATCCTTTTAGTTCGTGTTTTATAGATTTTTTATTCGCTTTGTGATTGATTTTATTTTTTAGAGTACGAGAAACAGATTTTTCAAATGCTTTAACCGCAAACCAATTTTTGCAAACTAACAATGTAATAGCAAACATTTTTGTTGGTGATTTTAGATTGAAATCAAATCCTAAATCACCCGATTCGTCTAAAAAAATAAAAGAAATGGTGAAAAGAAATACTGTAGCGTTTCTTTTCCATATAAAACTTGCTGTTTTAAGTCCAGGTAAAGAAGAAGAAGGTTATATAGATGATAGCGAAAGTTTGGTGCACGCGGTTTTAAAAGATGATGGCAGTCTAAAGCCGCGCTCAGACCCACTTGAATTACTTCGAAATATCAAGTCTGCTTATACAACAGATCGTATTCAAGAAGGTGGCAAAACAAAAACATTAGGCACATTACTTTTTGGATTACAAAATTATATTATTGCACGAGTCATAGAACAGGGCGATGTGAAAACGCTTCGACAAATTGAAAACATGCTTTCTACTGCCAACAGTTTTCCTGCCGATACCGAATATAGAACGGGAAAACTTGTAAAAGATCTAGCTTTAGATGAATTCAGAAAATTATTATTAGAAAGTGACATGCCTGAAGTTCTAGCATATGCCGTCGAGCTTAATAGCAGACTGTATCATGAACAAAAAGCTGTGGAAAGCAAGGCTGTTGCACCTTCTGGTGCAGAGGCGAGACGCGTTACGCAAGCTATCCATCACCCCATTCTTACTGCTGATATTGAAAGAGATCTTGGTAAATTGAAAGCAAGACTTGAGAAGGAAGAAAAACTAGTAGCACGTCAGAGTGATAAAGCTGAAGAAAAAAAGAAAAAGTCCTCTAGTGAAGCATATCAACATCCTAGGCACATAATAACTAAAATCGAAGCTGCACCGATCAAAAAAGCAATTGATGATTTCAAAAAAGCACCTCCTAAAAGTAGAGAAGAAGATAGAGACGATTACCGTCCATGATATTTTCAAGTTGTCTCAAATATTTATAAAAAGTGACGATGAAAGTATCCTAGAAAATTTATCAAAAACTTAACGCAAAAATATCATATTTTTTGTAAATTTAACTGTATAATTTCGCCACCATGAACATTCTATATTTCATATTAAGTTTTTTACTCACCCTGATTAAGATGCTAAGGCTCGGCGGTATAAGAAAAATTGCTGCCGAAAATTTGGCTTTGCGTCAGCAGTTGATTGTGATTAGTCGAAATCAAAAGCGCTCGCCAAAATTTTTGACGTCCGACCATTTTATTTTTGGAATTTTGTCATTTATCATTAGTTCATCACGCCTAAGTATTTAAGCTCAGATAACGACCCACTATTTAAATTTTGTCGTTGGAAAGCAAATTTACGAATTCTTGATATTGAGGAAATTAAATCAGTGCCACATGTTCCCAAATCGCATCCATATATCGAAAGATTAATTGCTACAATCCTCCACGAGTTGTTGGATAGAAACTTATTTTGGAATGCGCATGATTTACAAAATAAGCTTAATTATTTTCAGGACTATTATAATAATAAACGATGTCATTGAGGAATTGGCGGAAAAACACCAAGTCAAAAATGTGGACAAGAGTCACATCTCGTGAATTTCCATGATTATCGATGGGAAAAATATTGTAGTAACTTATATGAATTGCCAGTAGCTGCTTAAATAGCAATTAGCTACACACACCCGGTATCGCCTCTGCATGCAAGCGACCGGGGTATTTTTATGATTGGCTAAATCTAAATCCTGATCTTTTTTATAAAATTACTAATATATTCATATGTCGATCAAATCGACATAAAGTAGAAGTATGTCGATTTTTTTCGATTTTTTCGACACACATTTAAAAATAGTAATAATAATCAATATATTAAATAATAGCTAGTATTTGCGTTTTATTTGATTCCATCTTCTGAAAAATAAAATCGGAAATCATTTGCATTGACTTCCGCAAACGTTCCACATCTAGAATAATGTACCCAGCTGTCACAGCACCACTGTCTTTATCCAGGATTATTTGCATTTAATAATGTTAGCAAATCTTAATACAAATTGATAAATCTCTGTAAAAGAATTATATAAAGGCGATGGTGTAATACGAATAATGTCTGGTGATCTGAAATCGCAAATTATATTGTTTTGAAATAATTTCTGCAAAAACAAAGATGCATCATGATTATGAATTTTAATTGAAATCTGACAACCACGTTCCTGAGGATGGATTGGAGTTATAACAGAAAAGTTACCTTCTAGTTTTTCCAGCAATTCTGATAAAAATGCTGTTTGCAACTCGGATTTTTTTCTTAAGTTATTTATGCCAGCCAATTTATATATTTGTAAGGATGCTATTAGCGGCAACATAGCAAGTATCGATGGTGTACTAACTTGCCAACTGTTGGCGCCGCCAAAAGGAATAAAATCATTTTGGGTATCCATTTTAAATCGGTTGTTTGGATCGTTGCCCCACCATCCACTAAGACGGCGCAAGTCTTTATTGTGATGTAAGCTATGAACAAAAGCAAAACCAGGACCTCCCGGGCCACTGCATAGATATTTATAAGAACATCCCACTGCAAAATCAACTTCTTGATTGTGTAAATTTAGAGGAATATTTCCTGCAGCATGCGCTATATCACAACCGACTAGACATCCTTGTTCATGCGCTAGTTTGGTAATTTTCTCAATATCAAGGATTTGGCCCGTTAAATAATTTACAGTACTAAGAAAAACAATTGCAATATTTTTTCCTTCTGTTTTTAATACTTCTTCAATGTCTTCATTTCGTAGTAAAAATTCATTTGTGCGTGGTTTTAACTCAATCAATCCTTGTTCGGGATCGACACCGTGATTTTTTAGATGACTTTTGATGGCATATAAATCAGATGGAAAAGTCGGCGTATCGATTAATATTTTAAAACGTGAAGCGGAAGGTTGATAAAATGATATCAATAACAAATGCAAATTAACGGTCAAACTATTCATGACAACTATTTCATCGAAATGTGCTCCCAATAATTCAGATAACGGTTCACGTAGTGGCTTATCTAAGGATAAATACCAATTATCTTCGCCATTAAACCAGCCGTGTGCCCCTAATTCAGACCATTTTTGCATGTGCTTTTGCATAAGTGCAAAAGAGGCTTTAACCGGAAGACCCAATGAATTATTGCATAAATATAGTTTATCTGTAGGCAATTCATACAAGTCCCTGTATGATTTTAATGGATCATCATAATCAAGTTGATAAGCTTTTTTTTCTAAATCAATCATTATCAAACCTCCTGAATATACGCGGATCAATTCTTTGCGCTAGCTTTTTTAATTCGATTGGATTTGAATTTTTTTCCATTAGATTGACAAAGGCAGATCCGACAACAAATCCATCCGTATAGTCTAATGCTGATTTTGCACTGATTTGATCTCCGATTCCAAATCCCGTAACAATAGGTAAATGAGTCACCCGACGCAAACGATTTATATGAAATGAAAAATCTATTGGTAATGACAATTTAATACCCGTCGTTCCTTTTTGACAAGCGTAATAAATAAATCCTTCTGATACTTTTGCAATTTTGTGTAAACGGTCTTCTGTTGTAGAAGGTGATACTAGAAAAATAGGAACCATATTATTTGATTTGACAGCATGAAAATATGGATCAATGCCTTTCTCCAAAAAAGGAGGAAGATCGACTACAAGAATAGCATTAAAACCAGCTAAATTGGCTTCTTTTAAATATGTTTCACCTTTTTGTAAAAGAGGATTGATATAACTGAATAAGACTAGAGGGATATTCGATTTTAAACGAATTTGTCGTGCTATTTCCAATATCAGAGATGAATTTGAACCTTGCTCAAGTGCTCTAAGCGAAGCCTTTTGAATAATGGGACCATCAGCAACGGGATCCGAAAACGGTAAACCAATTTCGATGATATCCACACCACCTGCAATCATTTGTAAACAACAATCAACACAATAATCAACACTACCATCACCACCGATAATAAAGCCAATAAATGGTTTTTTTGTTTGAAAAATTCTAGTAATCATGATATCTCCTTAATCTGTTCGAGATCTTTTTCGCCTCTCCCAGATAAATTGACAATCACGATACTTTCTTTGTGAAGAGTAGGAGCGATTTGCATAAGATACCCAAGAGCATGACTCGATTCCAGAGCCGGAATAATACCTTCTACTTTGCTAAGCAAATAAAATGCGCGAAGTGCTTCGTGATCAGTTGCGGATACATAATAAGCCCTACCTGACTCATATAACTTTGAATGGTCAGGTCCAACAGCAGGATAATCAAGCCCAGCTGAAATCGAATGTGTTGGCATAATCTGGCCTTCTTCATCTTGTAATAAATAGGTATAACATCCATGCAAAACACCAGGACGACCATCAAGAAATCGCGCTGCGTGTTTTCCTAATTCGTTATTTTCACCTCCGGCTTCAACGCCTATCAGTTGAATTTTTTCATCCTCTATAAAATGGTGAAAAAACCCAATTGCATTAGAGCCACCACCTATACAAGCAATTAATTTGTCGGGTGACCGTTTAGTATAAAGCTTTATTTGATCTTTCAGTTCTAAACTGATAACCGATTGAAAAAATCGAACGATCTCTGGATAAGGATGGGGACCTAATGCAGAACCTAAGCAATAATGTGTTGTTTCATAATTCGCGGCCCAATCTCTAAGGGCCTCATTTATAGCATCTTTTAGAGTTGCAGATCCTTCTGCTACTGGAATAACAGTTGCGCCTAGCAGTTTTATCTTATCCACATTGGGTTTTTGTCTAGTCATATCTTTAACACCCATGTAGATAACACATTGCAATCCTAAACGAGCACAGGCAGTGGCTGTGGCAACACCATGTTGACCTGCGCCTGTTTCTGCGATAATGCGATTTTTACCTAAATAGGATGCAAGTAAACATTGTCCAAGAGCATTATTAATTTTATGTGCACCGGTATGCAAAAGATCTTCTCGTTTTAAAAATATTCGTGGACCATCAATCGCGGCTGCAAAATTCTTGATTTCAGTCAATGGTGTGGGTCGTCCAGAATAATGTTTAAAAAGATCAGTTAATTGCGAATTAAAAGCGGATTGCGATCGATAATAATTCCATCCTTGTAACAAATCATGGATAGGGGACATTAAGATTTCTGGAAGAAATTGACCTCCAAAAGTATAAGTCTGAATTTGTGTAGTTGTCATTAAAATGTCCTCGCTTTTGTTTCGTTAATGAATGCCTTGACTAGCATAGGATTCTTTCTAATACTGTTGGCATATTCGACTCCACTTGCCACATCTACAATAGATGGATTTAAATATTTAATTGCGATTGCCACATTGTCTTTATTTAAACCTCCTGCCAAAATCCAGGGACGTTGAGGTGGGGTAAATTTTTCCCAATCAAAAGAATGTCCACTGCCGGGTTGATGGTTATCAAAAAGT
>JANWKO010000033.1 GCA_025451335.1 Gammaproteobacteria bacterium | reverse complement strand
TTCTGCTTGTTTGCGTGAAATTATAGTTAAATGCCCAATTATTAGAGAAATAATTAACATGAGTATCATCGAAATATAAGGGTGAGATTCTTCAGTAACAAAACTAAATCTAGGAGATACAAATAAAAAATCATATAAAAGAATGCTTGATACAGCAGCTAAAATTGAAGGTCCACTTCTGCCGTATAATGCGACTATTACAATACCTAGAATGTAGTTCAAAACTAAAATGCTTGATCTGCAATGGCCGTAAAATAAAAAGTTAATTGCAGTTGCAATGATAACTATCCCAATTGTATATATATAATATTTAAAAGGTGTAGTCGTCTTTTTATAATGTTTTTTGTGGAAGGGAGCTACTTCTTCTGATCCGTGAATGATATAAATATCAATTTCACCACTATTTCTTACTAGCTCATCAACTAAATTCCCGAATATCCGATCTTTCCAGCGTGTCCTGATGCGTTTACCTATTACAATTTTTGTTACATTTCGTTCCCTAGCAAAATTCAAGATTTCTTTTAAGACTTCTGTTCCATATAAAATGTTTGTCTCTGCGCCTAATTGCTCAGCCAAACGTATATTTTGAATCGCTTTATTATGTTCATCTTCAGACAAGTTCAGTTTTGGAGTTTCAACATAAACCGCAATCCATTCCGATTGCAAACGAGAAGCCATACGTCTAGCTGCACGAATTATTTTTGGTGTTCGTGCTCCAGGGCCCACACAAACAAGAATTCGTTCTGTTGCAGGCCAAATATGTTTAATCCCTTGTCCTTGTCGATATAATAGTAATTGCGCATCAACTCTGTCTGCTGTGACTCGTAAAGCTAATTCTCGTAAAGAAGCTAAATTTCCTTTACGAAAAAAATTCTGTTTAGCTAATTCAATTTGTTCGGGAATATATACTTTTCCTTCTTGTAATCGTTTTATTAAATCGTCAGGGGCTAAATCGACAAGTTCGATAGTATCAGCTAATTCCAACATGAAATCAGGAACTGTTTCGCGTACATGAATTCTGGTAATTTGTGCAATTATATCATTCAAACTTTCAATATGTTGCACATTAAGAGTAGTGTAAACATCTATCCCACGATCTAAAATTTCTTTAATATCTTGCCATCGTTTTGCATGAAGTGAACCTGGTGCATTAGTATGAGCCAATTCATCAATTAAAATTAAAGCTGGATTACGTTTTAATGCTGCATTGAGATCGAATTCAGAAAGTTGTTTTCCATGATATTCTAATTTTCCTGGTGGCAAAATTTCAAAACCTTTGATTAAATCAAGAATTTCTTTTCTGCCATGGGCTTCTGCTACACCTACGACAATATCTAGACCTTGTGCTCGCTTTGCTTGAGCATCTTGAAGCATTGAATATGTTTTACCGACACCGGGTGCTGCACCCAGATAAATTTTTAATTTACCACGTTTTTCTTGAATTTCTTCTTCTTTAGCTTGTTTTAAAAACTTATCTGGACTAGGGCGTTGCTTTTCCATATTTATACCTTTAACAAAATTTATCTAAGATGAATTTAAATCATCTAAGGCTATATTTAATTTTAGTACATTTACATGGAATTCGCCTAATATTCCAAAAACAGGGCTTTTAATGTGTTGTAATATCAATGACTTAACTTTTTCTTCTTGAATGCCTCGTTCTCTGGCGATTCTAGAAACTTGATAAAAGGCAGATTGAGGGCTGATATGTGGATCTAATCCGCTTCCGGATGATGTTATTAAATCTATTGGTATTAATTTAGCATTATTTTTATCATATTGATGCAAATTGTCTATACGCTGTTGGATCGCTTTTAAAAGATCCAGATTAGATGGGCCCAAGTTAGATCCAGACGAATTTTCTGAATTATAAGGGTAGGGTGTAGTGGCTGATGGTCTGCTCCAAAAATATTTTGGATCTGTAAAAGCTTGACCAATTAAAATAGACCCAATTAATTGATCATTTTGTTCGATTAAACTACCATTTGCACGCCATGGATAAAAAAGTTGCGCGATTCCTGTCACAAAGACAGGATAAATCAAACCTGTAAACAAGGTAAAAAGTAAAAGTAAAAGAATTGCGATTTTTGTTTGCTTAATCATCTCAATCACAGAGTTAATCCTTAATCTTAAATTCGAAAGTTGAATCCTCTTCTCCAGGAATCAACTGTTGAATTGAGTTTATAACTAAAATCAAAGTTATAATATTCAGTTATAATAATCCTAATATAATGTCAATTAGTTTTATACCGACGAATGGGATAATTAACCCACCTAATCCATACAATAAAACATTATTTCGTAATAATTTTATAGCGGAAACTCGACGGTAAACTATTCCCCGCAGTGCAAGAGGAATTAAGAAAATAATTATTAATGCATTGAAAATAACAGCTGACAATATTGCGCTTTGGGGTGTTGCAAGGTGCATAACATTTAATTGATTTAATGCAGGATAAGTGCTTGCAAATGCTGCGGGAATGATAGCAAAATATTTCGCGACATCATTTGCAATGCTAAATGTTGTAATAGAGCCTCTTGTCATCAATAATTGTTTGCCAATTTCGACAATTTCAACTAATTTTGTCGGATTCGAATCTAAATCTACTAAATTTCCGGCTTCTTTTGCTGCTTGTGTTCCTGTGTTCATTGCTACTGCAACATCTGCTTGTGCCAATGCTGGTGCATCATTTGTTCCATCACCAGTCATAGCTACCAGGTGACCTTCATTTTGTAAACGACGAATTAATTTTAATTTGTCCTCTGGTTTTGCATTAGCAAGAAAGTCATCTACGCCTGCTTCTGCAGCGATTGCTGCGGCTGTAAGTGGATTATCTCCAGTCACCATAATGGTGCTAATCCCCATTTGCCGCAAATCACTAAATCGCTCACGAATACCTCCTTTTACAATATCTTTGAGATGAATTACTCCAAGAACTTTTGATTCTTCTGCAACAACTAGAGGTGTTCCTCCTTGTCGAGCAATATTTTCAACAATTTTTCGAATGGAAACAGGCATTGTTCCGCCCATTTGTTTAATATATTCATCGATTGATTGCTCAGCTCCTTTGCGAATTTGTCTACCGGGTAGATTGGCTCCGCTCATTCGAGTTTGAGCAGTGAATGGAATAAATGTTGCACCTAACTCCTTGATATCACGTCCACGTAAGCCATATTTTTCTTTGGCTAAAATCACTATACTTCGTCCTTCAGGAGTTTCATCGGCTAAAGAAGCAAGTTGGGCAGCATCAGCAAGTTTTTCAATGCTAACTCCTTCCGCGGGGAAAAACTCTGTAGCTTGCCTATTTCCTAATGTGATGGTGCCGGTTTTATCTAATAATAAAATATCGACATCGCCTGCTGCTTCTACTGCACGGCCTGAAAGGGCAATAACGTTTGCTTGTACCATTCGATCCATTCCAGCAATTCCTATGGCAGATAAAAGTCCACCAATAGTGGTAGGAGCTAAGCAAACAAATAATGCGATTAAAACAGTTATCGCTACGACTGTACCCTGGTTTGTTGCATGACTACTATAATAAGAAAAAGGTAATAGAGTCGAACAGACCAATAAGAAAACAATGGTGAGCGCAGCTAGTAATATTGTAAGAGCTAATTCATTTGGTGTTTTTTGACGTTTTGCACCTTCTACCAAAGCTATCATGTGATCGAGGAAAGTATTTCCTGGATTAGCAGTGATACGAACTATTAACCAATCTGATATAACTTGAGTACCCCCCGTTACTGTATTACGATCACTTCCGCTTTCTCGAATAACGGGAGCACTTTCCCCAGTGATAGCACTTTCATTGACAGATGCAATACCTTCAACCACTTCTCCATCACTAGGAATAAAATCGCCTGCTTCAACTAAAACAATATCATCTATTTTTAAATTGGCAGAGGGCACTAAAGTAACTTTGGCATTGCGATTAACTTGAAAAATTTTTTTTGCAAGTATTTCACGACGTGATTTTCTGAGAGCAAGTGCTTGGGCTTTTCCTCGCCCTTCTGCAATTGCTTCAGCAAAATTTGCGAATATGACTGTAAACCATAACCAAATTGCAATTGATAAAATAAATCCCGCAGATGTTTCTCCTTTTCCTAATAATGCTTGGATAAATAACCCTGTTGTTAATATTGAACTTATAAATACTGTGAATATGACAGGGTTTCGAATTTGATATCGAGGCGATAACTTTAAAAAAGCTTCAATAATAGCAATTTTTAAAATTTCACGATTCCAAAATGAAAGATTAATGACCATACTGATCCCATAGCATAAGTTGTTCGACAATAGGTCCTAATGCAAGAGCAGGAAAAAAAGTCAGTGCTCCTAATACAATTGTTATACCAATGAGAAGTATAATAAAAAGTGGAGTGTGTGTTGACAAAGTACCAGGATTGCTTGGAATGACTTTTTTACGTGCCAAAGAACCAGCAATTGCAAGGGTTGGTATTGCAATCCAATATCGGCCTATTAACATGGCTATGCCGCCGAGAATATTATAAAATGATGTATTAGCATTTAGGCCAGCAAATGCACTGCCATTATTGTTAGTCATTGACGTAAAGGCATAAAGAATTTCGCTAAAACCATGTGCGCCTGGATTGGCTGTTGATTCTGTTCCTATTTTTAAAACTACAGCAAGTGCGGTAAATACCAGAACAATCAGAGGCATGACTAAAACTGCGATTGATGCCATTTTCATTTCATACGTATCGATTTTCTTTCCCAGATATTCCGGTGTTCTTCCAACCATCAATCCAGCAACAAATACGGTTATTATAACTAGCATTAACATTCCATATAAACCTGACCCAACGCCACCAAAAATAACTTCACCTAAATGCATTAACCATAACGGAATTAATCCACCAAGCGGTGTAAAAGAATCCAGCATCGAATTGACTGAGCCGTTTGAGGTTGCTGTCGTTGCGGTTGCCCAAATTGATGATGCAACTATACCGAATCGAACTTCTTTTCCTTCCATATTGCCACCAGGAGATAGTCCTGGATAAGCTATTTGATTAATACCTAAAGAAGGCAAAGCCGAATTGCCGTTTTGTTCTGAAATAACTGTTCCCAGCAGTAAAGGAATAAAAATAATTAACATGGCTAATAATATTGCCCAACCTTGCCGTTTATCTTTTACCATTGCACCGAAGGTATAACATAACGCAGCAGGAATCAGTAAAATAGCAATCATTTCAAAAAAATTAGTAAGTGGTGTAGGGTTTTCAAATGGGTGTGCTGAATTTGTATTAAAAAAACCGCCTCCATTTGTACCTAATTGTTTAATCGCAACTTGCGAAGCGACTGGCCCCATTGGAATGATTTGTTCTTTTAAAATTTTATTTTCAAATTTTGGATTTCCCTTTTCATCTTTAATAGATTGACCATTAGCATCTGTTATAGACAATTGATAATTTAGTGGTTCAATTAAATTTATTTTTTGATAAGGTTTAAAGTTTTGAATGACACCTTGGGAAGATAAAAGGATAGCAAGTATCAGAGATAGTGGTAGTAAAATATATATCGTACCTCTAATCGTATCAACCCAAAAATTGCCAAGATTAGTGCTTTCAGAAGATGTAATTCCTCTGATTAATGCAATTAGTAAAGACATACCTGTGGCTGCAGAAAGAAAGTTTTGCACTGTTAATGCCATCATTTGTGTTAAATAACTTAAGGTATTTTCTCCACCATAAGCTTGCCAATTGGAGTTGGTAACAAAGCTTGCAGCAGTATTAAATGCTAATTCAGGAGGAACAGCGGTGAATCCTTGTAGATTAAGTGGTAAAAAGTTTTGTAGTCGTTGTATAAGATAAACTGCCAATATACCTGTTAGATTAAAAACCAGCATTGCACTTAAATAAGATTTCCAAGTCATTTCTTGTTGAGGTGCAATTTGGCAAAATCGATAAATTGGACGTTCTATAGAGGAAAGAAACTTAAAATCCCCCTCGTAAACTTTTGCCATATAACTACCAAGAGGTTTGACACTTAATAAAATGATTATCAAATAAATTAGAATTTGTAGTAAACCTATTTCCGTCATCAAATTTCCTTATTGGTTTTTAATTCTAAAATAATTCTGGTCTAAACAATACGATGAGTAAATAAATTAAGAGACTAAACGAGATTAAACCGCATATTATATAAAGAATCATTACTCATTCCTTGGTAAAGAATCAAAAAATTTGATCAATAAGAAGCATGACACAAAAAAGATTAATATAATAATGATTAATAACAAATCTTCCATGCTATTGTTATCCTAATATAATAGGGAATAATAAATTTATGGATTTAGTCTAGCAAATGTTCAAAGTGAAAACAAATTAGCTTAGATATTTCATATGAAGCGTCACGAGAGCGAAACAAGAGCAAATGAACAAGGCGTGCAAGAAAAAACGGCAAGGAGCATAGTGTTCTTCTATGCGGCTGTATCCGTTGCTTGAGCTAGAAATGGTGGTCGGGCAAGCCAAATTAAAGCGAGTAAACAACAGAAAATATATCCTGAAATCCAAAAAACATCATTTGTTGCTAGCATGTATGATTGATTTATTACAGTTTGATAAAGTTCGGCATAATCCTTTTTATTTTGGAAACCCAAAGTATGAAGTTTTTGTAAGAAATCAATTGTATATTGATTATTTAAAGTCAGGTTTTCAACTAATTGACTTTGATGAAAAGATTCTCGACGAGTCCATAAGGTAACACTGATTGAAGTTCCAAAACTACCAGCAAGAATACGTAAAAAATTAGATAAACCAGCTCCGCTTGCTATATCCTTATCAGGTAAGGTTGATAAAACAATGGCTATAGTGGGTACAAAAAAGCAGGGTGCTCCAGCGCCTTGAATAAATCGGATTAAAGCAATGGTCTTAGCGTCGACATCCGTATCCAAGTTGGCCAACCAAAATGAACAAAATGCAAAAAAGAAAAAGCCCGTACTAACAATGAGCCGTAAATCAATTTTTCCCATCAATCGCCCAACAATAGGCGAAAATATAATAGGTATTATACCGAGTGGCGCAGTCACTATCCCAGCCCAAGTTGGCGTATAGTTCATTTCAGTTTGCAACCATAAGGGTAAGATAACCACACTTCCAAAATATACCCCGTAGCCTAAGCTTATCGCGATAGTACCGATTGTAAAATTTCGACTTCTAAATAACCTGAGATCAATGATAGGATTTTTTTCAGTAAGTTCCCAAATAATTAAAAAAGTTAAACTTATAAAAGATATAACTGCTAATGCATTGATAACAGAAGAGTTAAACCAATCCAAATCTTTTCCTTGATCTAACAAAACTTGCAAACATCCTATCCCAATGATTAACAATATTAATCCAATATAATCGATTGGTGGTTTACTAATAGTTGATTCACGATCTTTTAAAATTCTCCAAGTGAAGAAATCAGAAAACAAACCCACTGGCAAATTAATATAAAAAATCCACGGCCAAGAATAATTATCCGTTATATATCCTCCTAATATAGGACCTAATACTGGAGCTGCAACAGCCACCATAGCCCATAAGCCTGTGGCAAGCCCCTTTTTTTCAGGAGGAAAAGTAGAATATAAGAGACTTTGAGATAAAGGAATCATTGGACCTGCGACAGCGCCTTGAACAACCCTAAAGAAAACCAACTCTGACATGCTTGTTGAGAGACCGCACATTATTGAGGCTAATGTAAATAACAATGTTGAAAATACATATAAACGAACTTCTCCAAAACGACGTGCTAACCAGCCAGTAAGAGGTAAGACTATTGCGGTGCTGACAGTAAACGAAGTAATAATCCAAGTTCCCTGATCTGGACTAACCGCCATCTATCCAGCAATAGTGGGAATAGCCACATTTGCAATGGAGGTGTCTAGGACATTCATGAATATTCCAAAGGATACTGACAGGGTCAGAATAGCTAACTGCAATCCTTGTATTGGAGTTGTCATGAGTTTTACCCTTACTGCTGTTGCGGTAAAGTTTGAATCGATGTATTTTTTGCATTTTCTTGTAAAATTTTATTAATCACAGTGTCCGCCTTCTTTAAATCTGAACTGTAATCTTTAGTTTCATAAATCACTTTTTGATTTAACACTTTTTGTAGTGTTTCTCCATCTCGTTTGTGAGTATCGACGCTAACGCTTACAGATAATCCCATTCGCAAAGGGTATTTTTCTAATTGCTTTGGATCAATTATAATTCTCACGGGCAGTCTTTGAACTATTTTAATCCAGTTGCCTGTAGCATTTTGTGGTGGTAGCAAATCGAAAGCGCTTCCTGTTCCAGGACTTAACCCCATCACTTTACCCTGAAATTTGACGTCGCTGCCGTAAGCATCAGAAATTAATTCTGCTGGCTGATTTATGCGAATATTTTTTAACTGCGATTCTTTGAAATTTGCATCTACCCAAATTTGATTTAAAGGAATGACGATCATTAATACGGTATTGGGATTGACCTCTTGACCGACTTGAACAAATCGTTTCGCAACGTATCCCGTTGCAGGAGAATAAATAATGGTACGTTCAAAAGTTAAATAAGCATTACGTAAATTTGTTATAGCTTGTTGAACCTGTGGATGATGATATAGATCGGTATTTCCAACCAAAGTTAATGCACCATCAAGTTGATGTTGAGCTGATGCCAGTGAATCTGTTGCTGTATCGACAGCAATTTTGGCATGTCGAAAATCTTCTTGAGAAATGGTTTTATTGACGACTAAGCCTTGTCGACGTTGATAATCTTCTTTTGCTTTTACAAGATCTGCTTGTTTTTCTTCGACATCTGCCTGGTATTTTGCAACATTTTGATATAATTGATTAACTTGACGTGTAGTTAAAGCGAGATTTTCTTCTGCCGTCTTCAAAGCAATAATCGCATCAGCATTGTCGAGAGTGACAAGCGTCTCACCTTTTTTAACGAGGTCTGTTTCATCAGCATGGATAGTTGTCACATGCCCAGTAATTTGCGACATGACTTGGATTTGATTGCCATTCACATAAGCATCATCCGTGGTTTCATAAAAACGGGCAATGAAAATCCAATAGAATAAATAAATTAATCCGATTATCAAAAAAATAGCACTGACTATTATTAATATTTTTTTGTGCGATTTGTCTTTTTTTGGGGATTTTAAATTTTCTTCTGCTGTTTTTGACTTTATATTGTCTTCCGTTTTTGGGTTTTGATCGTCCATAATATTCCTTTAAGTTTTCTTAAAGTATAACTATCATTTCAATTTTGTGAAAGCTTACAACATATTGAATTTAATTGTTTTTTTAAATGAACAATATTTGCATTTTAGATAAGTTATTGATCCAGTTGGTTTTCTATTCTATTTTTTTCTGATGTTATACTTATAAAAACGTTCCTTTTCATTATTTTAATGGAGGGTAATAATATGTCTCGCTTATCTCTTTTTGTTATCTCTGTGAGTTGTGGATTTTTATTTGTTTCTTTAAATATTTTTGCGGCTCAAGCCAAACTTCAAAAGGCTGTTGCACAGCCTGATGGAACGTATGGGGGTTATTACGATCAGAATGGTGGCTATGGAGATCAAAATCTAGGTGGTAGTTATGGAGGGGGCGCAGGGCTAAGATTAAAAGCGCCGATTGCTAGCGTAGTTCCAGCTGCGAAAGGATTTAAGGATGTTCCGGGCGGTTTTAATAATTGTTCTAGAATGGCCGCAGGATGGGATACTCAACAAGCAGTATGGCTAGATGCTCGTAATGTTTGTCAACGTCCAGGTAGAAGTGATCAAGTTTGGGTAAAAGATTATTGGTCTTGTCCAAATTTTAAAGGCACTATATGCAATCAATGGACATGGATTTCAGGGCACTATTCAACTCCTCAGGTAGCTCAATAAACTTCGTTGGTCCAGTCTTCGCTGCGTATTTATTATCAGCGAAGACCGGTTTAAAAATTTAACCCAAATTTGGCAACTGAACCTTACTTCTCGCGACAAATTCTTTCGCTGAATTTACGTTTAAGTTTTTGTTAAGCTTATTGATATTAAAATTATCTTGCTAGAAAAAAATGTGCAACGTAATATCCCAATCGAGTCACGAGATTTGTTTACAATAATTTAAATGGAGTTTAAATTCATGATCAAACGATTATTAATAAGTTTTGCATGTATAGTTGCTAGCATTTCCAGTTTCGCTAAAAATCCAGATCCAACTTTTGATTTTTTACCTAATATTAAAACGCAATTGTTTAATTCCTCTCAAGTTGCTATAGATCAAGCACGTGCCATTGAGTTAGTAAAAAAAACATTAAATATAAGTGCGAATAATTCATATCGATCCGTGAGAATTCGTTTTGTCTACAATGTTCAAAATCAAATTGAAGCCTTACAAGTATTTTTGCTTTCTTCACAACAAAAATCATTCGAAATTGTCAAAATAAATTTGACTAATCAATTTGTGGTTACGTCGGTACAAAGAAATTATGAGTTGTCTAGAGCTGATTTATTGCAATCTCCTCTTTATGCGCACCAAATTCAAGGTACCTGTCCAGATCAATCGGTGCAATTTGTCATTGGTAACAATTTCCAAATTCAAGGGCCAATGGAAGAGTCTGTTGAAAATGAAGTGCAACTTGTTTATCAGTTAGCTAAAGAAAAAGGATATAACCCAGTTTTATTAAATATAAATAATTCAGAAGGACTGCAACCAACTGTCCAATCCTATATTGATTGGATGAGCTGTCCAAATGTAAAAGGTTTCTATAACGAAGCCCATGGTAGTCCTTCTGGGATTATGTTATCCGACGATATGTTTACAAACGAAATCGTAGATAAAAATTTAATAATGAAATTAAGTCATGATGTTGTGCTTTTTGATTCTTGCTCGGTTTTCAATGACCCGCTGTTATCTTCCATGACTAACTTTTTTAAAGGCAATGCTAAACAATATATGGGTGGTATTGTTCCTTTACCGTTTGGACCTTCTGAAAGAACTGCTTCGTGTTTTTGGGCTGAAGCATTTAATCAACAACGTCTAACACAAGATCTTATTAAATTGTGTGCAATAAAAAACGCTTTGGAACCTTATGCTTACCGTATAAAAGGAAATGGATTTAAATATATAGAAAAACCGATCATATAAACATAACAATAACTTTCCAAGCAGTCTTTTGACTGCTTGGAAACAAGGAGCACAAATGATCACAAATCGCGACGTAAATATAAGTGTGCATTGGCTTCAAGAAATTATTTTGAGTTTCGCAGAACATTTATTTGAGCCTTTTTTGTGGGATCAGTTTAAAGCGGCTCGAGGATGGCGAGGGTTATATCGTATTTATCCTGATGATATTCCCAGTGTCAGAGATACGAAATCTTTACTTAATTTGTTAAGTACAATTGAGCGTGTAACTAACGAACAAAAAGCAACAAATTATCTTGCTTGGATGTCAATGTATATTCAAAAAAAGATTGATCCAATTTTTATTTACTTAGTCGCAAAGTATAATTATCAAGTTTATTTTTCTACGGATGGCTTTTTGACAGATTATTTTGTATATGGAAGTGAGTATGCAAAAAAAATTATTTTACCGAAATTAATTTCATATTTTAAAAGATTTATTCAAATATGTTCTTTTGCCAATCTGGGACCTGCGGTTGATGTTTTAACTGAACGGGTGCTCTTGATGGAAAGATATCAACAAGATTATTTAACTAGTAAAAAAAATGAAACTGGCTTAAAAATTTCTGAAGAAAAAGACGATAAAAAAGAAGAAGGTGGGTTTTTCTACATTGCGGTGAAGCAAGGTGATTATTTATTAAGAGAGGAGTATAAAAAATACCGTTTAAAAGTCGAAGAATTTGATAAAAAAGTAACGGAATCAGATAAAAAGTTAATTGATCTAGGAAAAAAAGAAACGGGAAATGAAATAAAAGAGGTCCAACAAGAAAAGAAATTAGTTGAACCAGAAGTAAAAGTGACTAACGTTGAGAAAAAAGTATCTGAAATAGGAAAAAAAGATGTACAACAAGAAGAAAAATTAAGCTTTAATTATTATCTAGAAGATGCGAAAGATAATGACACTGAAAAAAATATAAAAAAATTCTTGAATGGTATAATTGGAATTAAAAGATTTTTGGATGCTTATTCGGAATATCAAAAAACCAACGCATTAGATATAAAAAATTTTATCAGAAATGGTTCTACCGTAATAAGCGAATTAAAAGCCACTTTTTCCAATTTTCAGGCTTTTAATTATAAAGCAATTCTTGCAACTGAATCAGGACCTCTTACCCATTTTATTAAAAATCAAATCAAACAGTTTAATAATATTTTAATTAAGGCAGCTTGTGTGGCTGACCAAATCGAAGGTGAATGTTTTCTCAAGGAAGGTGTTTTAGTAAAGTATATTGAAGATACTTTTTCTCTTATGTTGAGAATGACTGATTTTTTAGAAATTTCTCTCGATCATTCGGAAAATAAACGTCTTTTTTATAAAGCAAGAATGAGGTCGTATCAATCTCTCATTAACGATATTGATTCCCAATTAAGAAATTTGCAATTTTTTGTAATTTATAAACATCATCCTATGGCTGACATACCAGCGCATATGATTAAAACAATACAGATTTTTATCACAAAATATGAAGATAGTATTTCTATGGATCGAAGTAACTTGGAAAAATACAAAGAATATTTATCCAGTGCATTATTAGAAAATCGGAATGCAGTTACTTTTGGAATAAGAAATCGACTTGAATTACTCGCTAATATATTTCATCAAACTATTCACTCTGAAATCATGATATCGTTTGAAAATCGAATTTTATATTTGCAAAAGCAAAAAGCATTTTTATCTTATCGCTATAATAAAGCATTGAAATATTTTTCTGACAATCCTTTTGATTTCTTTGCAAATGAAGATATTCATAGAATGGCATATCAAAATCTTGTATTAAAAGCTCTTAAAAAGCATGTGGATGATATTGACCCAGAACGGAAATCATTAGCAGAAAAGGTTGGAGATTCTAAAAAGGCCGAAAAAGAATTAAAAACATTAGAATCAAAATTGGATTCAAATGGGCAAGAATTTAAAATAACTGATGCTAAGGTTCAACTTCTTAACGAAAAATTTAAATTATCAAAACGCGAATATAAGTTGTTTAGTGAAACAATGAATGAATTTGAAAAAAATCCTGAGCTAACTATTTTTCATGAAATGCAAAAAAATGGTCGCTTAAGTCATAAATCCAAAGTTTTACTAGATGAGATTAATGAGATAGCTCGGTTGCGTGATGAAAAGTATGAGCAAGAGGTAAGAATGGATTTGTCTCGAATATAATCGGGCTGTTGCCATTTTTACTAGGGTGGTCGAACACGAGCGATATTCTGCGCTTCGCTGCTCATTTTGTCTTGGGTCGGCTAGCGAATTGTCAAGCGGTACCTTGTTTAATCTGCGACGAGATGTGTTGTTGATGGGGATGATGATTGAGGGGTTTGATTTTTTTTCAAAAGGAATACTAAAGGTAACATTAACAAAAAAGACCACATAATGAATGCGTAGACATTGACAAAAGAAATCATTTGAGATTGTTTCAATAATTCATTTCCCAATAACATCGCAGCTTGAGGTTGATGAATGTTTAAATGCAAATGCTCTAAATATTGCTGTACTGCTGGATTAAATGGTTGAATGTTACCGCCTAATTGATTCCATGCAATTTGGCTGTATCTTGAATAAATTGTCATGGTAATTGATATTCCTATTGATGAACCAATGGTACGTAATAAACTGAATAAACCAGATGCTTCTACTCGAGCTGAATCGGGTAATGTCATAAAAGCCACCGTTGATAAGGGCATGAAAATCATACTCATGCCAAACCCTTGCAAAAGTGAAGGCCAAATAACCCACCATTTATTAATATCTTGAGAATAATAGGTGCCACCGGATAGTCCAATGACACTTAACAAAATACCGATAGAGATTAAATAACGAGGATCAACCCGATTTGCAATTTTACCCATTAAAAGCATGCTCACCATGCCACTTATGCCTCGTGGAGCAATTATTAAGCCTGTAGTTAAAACTGGATAATTTAAAAAGCCTTCCAACATTAGCGGTTGTATGACCATAGTACCAAACATACCTATTCCCATTGCTGCAAGTAAAAGGCTAGAAATGGTAAAATTTCGATTTTTAAAAATTTTTAAATCGAATACAGAATGCTGAGGTTGTCGCATATTATGGGTAATGAAACCTACAATACCTGTAATACATAAAAAAGCTGATAAACATATATCATTTGCATTAAACCAATCTTGTTGGTTGCCACGATCTAAACAATATTGCAGCCCACCAATAAATAAACATATAAAAAGTAATCCCAACCAATCCATAGAACGATCTTTTTTTGCTGTATCTGGAACAACAGACCATGCTAGGAAAAAAGCCATGATTCCTACAGGCACATTAACATAGAAAGTCCAGCGCCAGTTGACAATTTCGGTTAAATAACCGCCTAGGGTCGGGCCCAAAATGGGTCCAACCATAACTCCCATTCCCCAGATTGCCATGGCTTTCCCACGATCTTTAGGCAAATAGACATCAGCTAAAATAGATTGTGATAAAGGAACAAGCGCAGCACCAAATATGCCTTGCAATAATCGAAAAAGAATTAATTGAAATAATGTGACAGATGCCCCGCATAAGGCTGAGGCAACGGTAAAACCCCCAATACATATCAGTAAATATTTTTTGCGTCCGAAACGATCACAAAAAAAGCCCGTTAATGGCATAAAAATAGCTGAGGCAACGAGGTAACTAGTTAAAGCCCAAGAAATTTGATCGGATGAAGCACCTAATGAACCTTGCATATGTGGCAGCGCCACATTAACAATAGTCATATCCAATACTTGCATTAAAGTTGCAGACATTGTGGCAACAACAATTAACCAGCGTTTACTATTTGATATATTAGTAGCGATTGAAGAGTTCATATTTAACTATAAGATTTGGTATCAACTGTCACCGTGGCAGTCGTGCCAATATGTAATGTAAATCGTTGATCCGGATTTATTACTCTCACTCGAACTGGAACCCGTTGTGTTACTTTAACCCAGTTTCCTGTGGCATTTTGAGGCGGTAATAATGAAAATGCAGTACCACTACCATGGCTGATACTGTCAACCACGCCTTTAAACGGATGCCCCGGATACATATCTGTTTTAATTGTAGCAACTTGCCCAGGTTTAACTTTAGCAAGTTCCGTTTCTTTAAAATTGGCATCTACCCAAAATTGTCCATTACTTATCAATGCAAACAATGGTTGGTTTGCTTGAACGATATTACCTACTTGTAGAGACATATTAGAAATCCAGCCATCTGTCGGAGCGACGATTTGAGTATATTGCAAATCTAATTCAGCTTGGATTAAATTTGCTTTAGATAATTGCACAGCAGCCTGAGCACTTTGCAATTTGGCCAAAACATCGTCTCCAGACTGAGCGGATAAGATTTTTTTCTTTACTAATGCAGTCGTTCGATTATCTGTAACTTGTGCGTTTTGTAATTGCGACAAGTCTATAGAAAGTTGTGCTTTTGCTTTTTGAATAGCGACAATAAAAGGGGAGGGATCTAGTTTTAATAATACGTGTCCCTTGCGAACGAATTGGTTGTTGTCCACAAATAAAGTAGTAACTTGGCCGGTCACTCTAGGCGCAATTTGAACTACATTGGCATTAACATAGGAATCATCGGTACTGAGATAACGTCCACTGTGAAACCAATACCCAATGACTAAAACACCCAAAATTGGTAGCAAAGCGAACAATATTAGTTTTTTAGTTTTACTATTATTTGATAAGAGTTCTTTTAGCATAATATTTTTTACTATTTTTTCATAAGTTTGCATTTAAAAAATTTTCAAGGGATACTTATACATTATCAAGGACTAACTAAACTGCATGGATATGTATGAATAAGCAAAGTTTTGTCCAATTCGATCCCGGTACACGCCAATTAATTTGTCAAGGTGAATGGAATTTAGCCAATCTCACTCTTATACAAAAGAAATTAAAAACTATTACTTGGCCACAGCAGGGTAATATTATCATAGATGGGCAGGGTTTGACAAAAATAGATACGGCAGGCGCATTATTATTTGGAAAACTTGCCAAAAAACTATCAGCCCATGGGATAAAAGCAATTTTCCAAAATTTCTCCGAACAACAAATAAAGCTGCTTACAATTATTAAAGAAAAAACCCCTGATTTGAAAGAAATCCCCAAAGTTAAATCGTTAAATTGGGTCACACGAATTGGATTCATTACGGTACAACAAATCAGAGAAGCTCGCGATTATTTAGCATTTATCGGCCATTTATACTTTGAATCACTACGAGTTATTGTCAATCCAAAGCATCTACGTGTCCCGGCAATCATGAATGTTATCGATAAAACAGGTTTCCAAGCATTACCAATCATTGCCTTATTGTCTTTCATGATTGGAGTTGTAATTGCTTATCAAATGGGATTGCAATTGAAAAATTACGGCGCAAATATATTTATTGTTGACTTACTTGGGTTGTCCGTTTTTCGTGAATTTGGGCCTATATTAGCCGCTATTATGGTGGCAGGGCGAACAGGTTCAGCATTTACTGCCCAATTAGGTACGATGAAAGTCAACCAAGAAATAGATGCTCTTAATACAATGGGGGTCACGCCAGCTGAATTATTATTGTTGCCACGTATGCTTGGATTAGTGATCGCTATGCCACTGTTGACGATTTGGGCGGATATGTTTGGCGTTTTCGGTGGCATGCTGATGGCGAAAAACATGCTGGATATTAGTTGGCCGGATTTTTTCCTCCGTTTTCAACAACAAATACCAGTGAGGGCTTTGCTTATTGGGATTGGCAAAGCCCCGGTTTTTGCTTTAATTATCGCAAGTATAGGTTGTTTTGAAGGCATGCAGGTCAAAGGTAGCGCCGAAAGTGTAGGTAAACAAACTACGCGTAGTGTCGTTTGGGGGATTTTTTTTATTATTGTGGCTGATGCTATATTTTCCATTATTTTTAGTAAATTAAAACTATGAAAAATGAGCCCATAATAGAAGTTAAAAATTTAAAAACGTATCTTGGCGGGGCTTGGATTCATTCCGGTCTAAACTTAAGCGTTAATCGGGGAGAAGTGCTTGGTATTGTTGGAGGCAGTGGTGCAGGAAAAACAACTCTATTACGTAATATCCTCATGTTATCTAAGCCAACCTCAGGATCCATTCGCGTTTTTGGACAAGAATTGACGACTGCGAATTCGGCAACCTTATTGGCTGTGCAAAAACGTTGGGGAGTCTTGTTTCAAGAAAATGCTTTGTTTAGTTCTTTTAATTTATTGGAAAATACCCTATTTCCTTTGCGGGAACATGCTTCACTCGATCTCGATTTCATGCAGAATCTTGCCTTATTAAAAATATTATTAGTTGGACTTCCTAGTGAAGCTGCAGCCAAATATCCATCGGAATTAAGTGGAGGGATGCAAAACAGAGCAGCAGTAGCGAGAGCTATTGTGTTGGATCCAGAATTGCTCTTTCTTGATGAACCAACAGCAGGATTAGATCCTGATAGCGCAGCGGGTTTAGATGAATTAATATTAGATTTACAGACCACGATGGGATTGACAATTGTTGTCGTCACTCATGATTTAGATACTTTATGGCGTGTGACAAACCGAGTTGCTTGTTTGGGGGAAGGCCAGGTATTGTGTATCGATAGCAGGGCGAATTTGGTAAAAAATCCACATCCATC
>JANWKO010000032.1 GCA_025451335.1 Gammaproteobacteria bacterium | reverse complement strand
GGCGATTTTAACAAGTTTTGCTGCAGCGCGCGTATGCAAACCTAATTTATTTTGTATCGTGATGGGTTCTTTTATCATTCCATCAGCGCCGATCAGTATGTTTTTCTTTATGTTTAGTCACTTGTGAAATTAACTTATCAATTAATTCATCAACCGCGCTGTACATATCATTTGATTTAGCAGAAGCATGAATTTCAGCGCCATCCAAATGTAGAGTCGCCTCGGCGATATGATCTACGTTTTCAATTTGAAAAGTGATTTTTACTTGAGGAATGTTGCTATGACGACGTTCTAAACGTTGAAATTTTTCTGTGGTAAAATTTTTTAAAGCTGGCGTAAGTTCAATATTACGGCCGGTAAAATGTAATTGCATTATTTTTTTTCTCCAATTGTTTCTTAAAATTTAGTGTCGTTGCTAGATTGCTAATAACTGATTAGAAGTGCAGTCATCCTCGGCGAATCCTTATAAAATAAATTCCTCACCTAGATACACCGCCCTAACTTGCTTGTTATTCAAAATATCTTTTGGGGTACCTTCACAAATAATTTCACCTTGATTAACAATATAAGCCCGTTGGCAAATGTCCAAGGTTTCACGTACGTTATGGTCTGTAATTAAAACGCCAATTCCGCGAGCACGCAAATGAGAAATAATGCGTTTGACATCAATAACAGATATAGGATCAATGCCTGCAAACGGTTCATCTAATAATATAAACTTGGGTTCAATGGCGAGTGCGCGTGCAATTTCCACGCGACGTTTTTCACCACCAGAAAGACTTATCCCGGGAGCATCGCGCAAATGATCGATATGAAATTCTTGTAGAAGTTTATCAAGTAATTCATGACGTTTTGTTTTGGTTAAATCTTTGCGTAATTCTAAGATTGCCATAATATTGTTGGCGACGCTTAATTTTCGAAAAATGGATTCTTCTTGTGGACGATAACTGATACCAAGTTGCGCGCGCGCATGCACAGGCATAAACGTAATATCTATGTCATCAAAAAGAATTTTTCCATCATCGCATCGTATTAAACCGACAACCATGTAAAAAGAAGTGGTTTTTCCCGCACCGTTTGGTCCGAGTAACCCAACGACTTCACCAGAGGATAACTCTAACGAAATATTTTTCACGACATGTCGTGTTTTGAATTTCTTACTTAATTGCTGAATATGTAGTGTGCTCATGATTTATGCTTGAATTGATCCGGTTCAATAACAATAGTTGCGCGTCCGGTTTCTGAGGGAGGCGCTGTAACAATTTGGTCTTTCACATTATAAATGATTAATGGCCCTTGAAAACTATTTTCGCCTTGATTAACGACGACATCGCCTTCTAATACGACAAGCTGTTTTTGCGGGTAATATTTGATCACCTTGGCTTTTGCTATCAATTGTGCGTCGCCTGGATTGGGAGTGGTGGAATATTCTGCTAAACGAGTTAATCCATATGCGATAGCTTCTTCCATTTTGTGTTTTGCATCATTTTTAGTGGTAACTCGATCAGCGATTAAATGCGTACTGCCTTGGTCAATTTTTACACTTCCTTCATGTGTGTTCGTTCCAGATTTATAATCAACCAAAGTAGAATCAGCAACAATTTGAAGTTTTTGTTGGCTATCGGATGGTAAAGCATAAGCCAATAGAGGTGTCATTGAGACAAGCAAAATTTTTGTCCATTTAAGAATTGGGAACATATTCTTCTCTCGCTTGTGATAGCAATTTTACTGTTCCATCATACCAATTAGCTAACATTCCGATCGCATGAATCGTGGTGTCAGGTTGGATAACTTTAATGGCTTCTTTAGTCCTAGCCAATTTTTGATTTGGTAAAATGGTCAAGATTGTTGTTTCCATAGTGGTATTAGGGTTGTCGCTGTCAGCAAGATGGTGAATTACTACATTATCCCAAAAAGTGATTTCGGTAACGCCTTTATGTGTTGTCGCATGTTTTGCATTAATGTGCCAAGGTTCAGGTGATTCTCTATATATTACAACATGTGGTTTCATTAGCTCAGTTATGTCATTTTCTGGAAAGTGAATCATTTTGGGTGTTTCGAGTTTGAGGGAAGGTTTGCCTTCTTTATTCATAATCAAAGCTTCGACATCTTCCATGATAGCATCGGGTTGTCCGGGTTTGGTAACCATTGTAATTGTGGGAGATTTACTGGATAAAATAATTGACCAAGAGCTTAATCCCAAGGCTAAAAGCAAAAAGAAAGCGATGAGAGAATTTCTTAAAGTCATCCATTGCTCCGCTCAGATAACGATGAATCTTGTGCGGCATGTTGTAAATAATCATTTAAGATAGTTTCATAAGTTCCTTGTGCGGACATGATAAGTTCACAAATTTCTCGTACCGCGCCATTTCCCCCTTGGTTTTTAGTAATAAAATGGGCATGTTTTTGCATGATAGCGGGTGCATTGGGAACAGTGATTCCTAACCCGACTTGTAGTATGAGCGGTAAATCAGGAAGATCATCTCCGACATAAGCTATTTGTTCATTTTTCAAATGCAATTTATTTTTAAGATCAGCAAATGCAATAGTTTTATCTAAGGTGCCTTGATAAACATGTTGAATACCTAAATCTTGCATTCGGACAGTCACAGCTTTTGATTTGCACGCTGTTATAACCCCAATCATGACGCCAGTTTTTTGCAAGTATTTCATGCCTTGGCCATCGTGCACATGAAATGATTTATACTCTAATCCGTCAGGACCATAAATTAAATTACCCGAAGTTAATACGCCATCAACATCAAAAATAGCTAAACGAATTTGTTGTGCTTTTTTAATAATACTTTCCATCATTAGATGACTCCAGCACGAAGAATATCGTGCATGTGTATGACACCGATAGGTTTGTTTTCATTATTAATGACAATCAAAGAGGTGATTTTATTCTCTTCCATTATTTGTAATGCTTCTGCTGCAAGAATTCCAGGAGAAATCACTCTAGGATTGGTTGTCATGATTTCATGAATAGCAGTTTTGTGAATATCGGCATTGTTATCAAATGCACGACGAATATCACCATCAGTGAAAACACCAGCTAATTCATTATTGGCATTGACGATGGTCGTCATACCTAATTTTTTCTGCGTCATTTCCATCAATGCTGTTTTAAGAAGCGCATCATTATTTACCTTCGGGATAGCATCTCCTTTGTGCATAATTTCATCGACACGAAGTAATAAACGTTTTCCCAAATTACCACCTGGATGAGAAAGAGCATAATCCTCTTTAGTAAATCCGCGCTCTTGTAATAGTGTAATTGCCAAAGCATCGCCCATCACTAATGCAGCTGTCGTACTCGACGTGGGGGCTAATCCATGCGGACATGCTTCTTGCTTGACAGAAACATCAAGATTAACATCCGCAGCCTTTGCTAGGGTTGAATAAGGCCTTCCAGTCATTGCTATGAGAGGGACGCCCAATCTTTTAATAAATGGTAATAAACTTAGTATCTCTGCAGTCTCGCCAGAATTGGAAAGAGTCAATACAACATCTTTTCGAGTAATCATGCCAATATCACCATGATTTGCTTCACCAGGATGAACAAAAAACGCAGGATTACCTGTGCTAGCAAAAGTAGCGGCAATTTTTTTACCAATATGTCCTGATTTACCCATTCCAATTACAATAATGCGACCGGAGCAATTTAATAGTATTCGGCAAGCTTTAGCAAATAGTTGATCAATACGATCAGCTAATGTTCTAATTGCTTGTGCCTCTATATCAATAACGGAGCGCCCGAGTTCGCAAAATCTTTCAATATCTTGCATAACTTGCATAATGATTCCTTATGTTGAGTTATTTTACCTGCCAATGAGAGACAATGAAATAAAAATTGTTCTTTTTATGCAATCAGTATTATCATAGGATCTATTGACGATTTGCTAGGCTGAGACGCAAATCAGTGATTTTTAAGCATCATAACGTAGTTTAAGCTGGTGGTAAATGAGCAACCAAGCTCAGAAAATCAATGATTTGTGGGTTAGTATAGTAGAATTGCTAATAGATCCTATGTATTAATTAAATTCGGCATAATAGATGAGCAATTTTGTTGAGATAACCAATTTACATTTTCAACATAATAACCGTGCGATATTTCGCGGGGTTGATATTAATATTCCACTTGGCAAAGTTACAGCTGTAATGGGCCCTAGTGGGACGGGAAAAACCACTTTATTACGTTTGATCGGTGCTCAATTATATCCTACGCAAGGCCAGGTGTTGGTTGATGGTCAAAATATACACGCGCTAAATCGTCATGAGTTGTACAAATTACGTAAACGCATGGGTTTGCTTTTTCAAAGTGGTGGTTTATTTACCCATTTAAATGTTTTTGAAAACGTTGCTTTTCCTTTACGCGAGCACACTAAATTATCCGATGCAATGATTCGCAGTTTAGTTTTGATGAAACTGGAAATGGTTGGTCTTCGTGGTGCTTACCATTTAATGCCAAGTGAATTATCTGGAGGCATGTCGCGTCGTGTTGCGTTGGCGCGTGCTATCAGTTTGGATCCAGAATTTATTATGTATGATGAACCTCTTTCAGGACAAGATCCTATTTCAATGGGCGTTTTAATAAAATTAATCCGCACACTTAATGATTCCTTGGGATTAACCACAGTTGTGGTTTCTCATGACGTACAAGAAATACTGTCAATTGCAGATTATGTATATGTGATAGCCGATGGTAAAATAATTGGACAAGGAACTCCTAGCTCAATAAATTTAGATAATGCAGGCCAATTACAGCAGTTCCTTAATGGCTTGCCGGATGGTCCTGTTCCTTTTCATTATCCAGCTAAATCTTTGCAACAAGATTTGATAGGGGGCAACCTATGATGTCTTATGTTCAATCATTAGGACGCTCGGGCATGCAGATACTTCGTGATTATGGTCGCGCAGGGTTGCTCTTGTATCGAGCCATCGTCCATGTGCCAAATGTGAGAAAAGGGTTTCCTTTAGTTGTGCAACAAATTTATGCAGAAGGAGTGTTATCCTTATTAATTATTATTGTTTCGAGTTTATTTATCGGAATGGTTGTTGCCTTACAGGGTTATCATACGCTGGCTAAATTCGGAGCTTCCCAAGAGTTAGGTCCTTTAGTTGCATTAAGTGTGGCACGGGAATTAGGTCCCGTCGTAACAGCTTTATTATTTGCCGGTCGTGCTGGATCCGCGCTGACAGCAGAAATTGGCTTGATGAAAGCAACAGAACAATTATCCAGTATGGAAATGATGGCAGTGGATCCTATTTATAGAGTCATTTCTCCACGACTTTGGGGTGGATTTATTTCTCTACCCATGCTGACATTGATTTTCAATGCGATGGCAATTTATGGGGCTTATTTAGTGGGTGTGAAATGGTTAGGCATTGACGCGGGTTCTTTTTGGTCAAATATGCAGTCTTCAGTTGATTTTCATGGCGATATATTGAATGGAATTTATAAGAGTATTGTTTTTGGTATAGTTGTTACATGGATTTCTGTTTATCAAGGTTATGATGCGGTGCCGACGTCAGCTGGAATTGCAAATGCGACCACTCGTAGTGTGGTATATTCATCGTTGGCTGTCTTAGGCCTCGATTTTGTTTTAACAGCCATGATGATAGGGGGATGGTAATGATATCGCAACGCACGATCGAAAGTTTCGTAGGATTATTCCTATTTGGAGCATTGCTAGCTTTAATAGTATTAGCATTTAAAGTGAGTGGTTTAACGACAATATTTAAATCGGATGGTTACTATGTGACAGCCGCTTTCGATGATATCGGTCAATTGAAAGTTCGTTCCGCTGTGAAGATTGGCGGCGTTACAGTGGGAGAAGTATCGAATATTAAGCTGGATCCAACGACATTTAAAGCCGTTGTTCATATGAACATTAAATCTCATGTTAATGACATACCAGCTGATTCAACAGCCAGTATTTTGACAGCCGGATTATTAGGTGATAATTACATTGCGATTAGTCCGATGTATAGCAATGAGTTTTTAAAGAATAACAGTGAAATACAAGAAACGCATTCTGCGATGATTTTGGAAAAACTTATCGGACAATTGTTATTTAAGATAAATAATTCATCAAAAACAACCGCTGAAAATGAAGGAGTTAAATCATGAGAAAATATGCTTATTTGTTATCAATTTTTATATTTTTCATTGCTTGCTTGCCTCGAATTGCTTTAGCACAAGATCCAGTCTCTATGTTGGATTCTGTTGCTAATCAAATGATATCGAGTTTGAAAGCCCATAAAGCAACTTTAAAAACCAATCCTGCCGTTGTTTTTTCAATCGCATATAAAATCGTAGTTCCTCACGCCGATCTCGATGTCATGGCGCGTAATGTGTTACCACCACGCACTTGGGCAGCAGCATCAGAACAACAACGTAAAGCTTTCGAAAAAGAATTTACGACACTTTTAGTTCGTACCTATGCGTCCGCTTTAGCACAATATTCAGATGAAACAGTCCAGTTTTTTCCAGTGCGCGGCGGTTATGAAGGTAAATCTGGTGTCGATGTGAATAGTACAATCGTGCGTAATGATGGCCCTAATATTTCTGTCAATTATCGTGTCGTACATGTGGGATCACAATGGAAATTATATGATATGAGCGTGGAAGGAATCAGTATGTTAGAAAGTTTTCGCTCACAGTTCGCAGATAAACTTTCGCAAGGTAATATGACTGATTTGATTTCCGCACTGAAAGAGCATAACGTTCGTAATGCAAGGACGATATAATTTATGACAGGTATTGCTGGCATTATTCTAAGAAATGATTCTTTTCTTGTGTCAGGCGATATTAATTTTGCATCAGCGGTAAGCTTATGGAATGATAGCTTGCCGCTTTTGTCCAAATCAAAAGAACTTATTTTTGATTTCTCCGGTGTAATTCATGCCAATAGTTCAGCACTTGCTTTATTAATCGAATGGATCAAATACGCAAAGCAAAATAATAAATCAATTTCATTTATCAAATTACCTGAACAATTGCGATCAATTGCAGCAGTGGGTGGTATTGATAAACTGCTTATGGAAACCCCGAATGAATTGCCAATTGGTTTGGCGGTTAGCGTTTAAAAACTGTTCTTCGCATTTCTTCATTTTAAAACCAAAGTTATGAACCAGCTTCAAGGTTTTGCAACAGATTTCGTAAAAAATATTAAAAGAGCGGTAAGGCCGTCAGCAGCAGGAACCCGCTGAGGCGAATGGATCATGCAGTAGTGCTTGATCTGTCGCGGTAAGAATCCCCTTCCTAGGAAGGGGAGGATGTCAAAACTTTTCAGATTTGCTAGATTA
Organism: Gammaproteobacteria bacterium; assembly: GCA_025451335.1. Classification (GTDB taxonomy): domain Bacteria; phylum Pseudomonadota; class Gammaproteobacteria; order DSM-16500; family DSM-16500; genus JAJPGW01. Next base: position 485 of record JANWKO010000032.1, on the reverse strand, counting down.
GGAACTTTTGTAGCATTTCTCATTATTATTTTCAGGATAAATAATTAACATGATAGAAGATCCAATAATGACAGCTGAATATACAATAAAGCACCAGGTGTACATATGTAAACCCAAAAAAGGGCTGCCATAACCAATTGAATCATTAATATGTAAGAGTATTTGTCGAATGCTAACAACAGCACCTGCGCATGCACTTAAGATTGCCATTGCCCAATGTGAAACTCGATTTTTATATCGCAAATTCATTATTAAACAAATACCAATGTTAATAAAAGCGGCGCGTTGCAAGATACATAAAGGACAGGGACTCTCTTTCATGAAAAATTGGACAAAAAGGGAAGACAATAAAAGAATGACGATTCCAATAAATCCAATTAGACTATCAATCCATTCAAATTTCAAAATTAATTGTTTAAGCCAATCTTTCAAAGTTATGACTCCTAAAAATATAGACTTAATTTGACCGTACTTTCATGGTAGAG
>JANWKO010000031.1 GCA_025451335.1 Gammaproteobacteria bacterium | reverse complement strand
TATGGTCAATGTTTTCTAGCTTCAAAACTGTTTTGCATAACCTATTTTACGAAGCATATATCATGTATCAACTCGATTGGTATGATAGTGCTAGAAAATATTTTTGGACTATCATTCTTGCACAAAATCCCTTGCCTTTTTTATTATGGCCTCTAACGCTTCTCAGCTTAATCATTACCCATCCAAATGATACCCTGTATAAATTACGCTTTTTTTGCGTGATTTATGCTTCCGTAATCATGATCAGCCTTATTCCATATAAACAAGTTTTTCCATATTATATGCTCACTACACTACCAGCATTTCTATTACTTTATGCAGCATTTTTTTCTTGGCTAAATGCTGTTTTTACGTGTCGCTCTGAAATCAAGATTTTGATCAATAAAAAATTTTTACAACCTCTATTATTTGTTTATTACTTTATATTTATTTATCTCGCACTGGGTTTAGCCTTACCTAAACCTTATTGGATCATATTGTTAATTCCAATATTATTAAGCGAATTTATCACTTCACAATCTAATAAAATCAATCAATGTTTCCCTACTATTATTTTATTGATCATATTATTTATAGGCTTTATTTATCCTTTAGCCGTATTTGCCATCCTTATGCCTAACAAAAATGGCTCTTATCAGAAATCTGTACTTAATCTTGCGCATCAATTATTAAAAAGTGACGCAAATTATCTTGCAGGAATTGAATTATTTTATGATAAAAACCAACCCATACCCGGCTTAAGACATTTAGATAGTCCACAGATTGGTTATCTTCATCATCCTACAGAAAAACTGCGCCCAGTTATGATGGATTCCCTTTACCATGCTCCTGTTACAACAACACAAGTACTGCAATCATTGCAACAGTCAAACATTAAATTCTATATAAATAATTATCGTATGATCGCTTTACCTGAGGAAATCAAACAATTTTTAAACTATAACTATGAAAAATTTTGGGGAAGTATTTATCTTTACGCCCCGTCCATTCCGAAAGGAAAAAATTATTATTATTTAAAATTTTCTGGTACTTACCAAATTCAAAGTCCAGTGCAAATTAAATTAAACCAAATTACACTGCAACCGAATTCTTTGATCGAACTTAACAAAGGATCTTATCCATTCCAATCCACGGTTACTTTCCGAATGAAATTGATTCCCAACTCAAATATGAATCTTTCCAATGAAGAAGATAAATGGTGGAAAATGTTGGCTTAGGAGGCTCAGGGGTTAAAGCTCCCAACCATTGATAATTTGAGTGCAATTGTGTAGCATCACAAGTGATGCGGTGTCATATATTGTAATCGGGAGAGATTAATTTCAGGAAAAATCATGAGCCGAATTTTGCGTAAAATTAAAGATCGAATTAGGATGGATCAGAATAAAATATGTTGACGCGAAGCAATTTTTTAATTAATTTCTGGGTGTCATTTCTTCTTCTATGTTTAATCTACCGAATTACATTTTTTATTGAAATTTTTCATTCTTCATTATTAAAAATTCAATATGCTTTAGCAGATTTGTCTTTTGGTTTACTCGATGATCTTGCGCTTAGTATTTTATTGGTGCTCCCTCTTTTCTTAATAAGAGGTTTTTTTTTGTTGGCATTAAAAAGGCATCAAAAATGGTTAAAAATACTGCGTGAAATTGGCAAAGTTTTATTGCTGATATTGTTTATATTAATTGCTGTTGGTTTTATTGCGCAACAAAAAATATTTTTTATTCTCTTTACAGGGTGTACTTATAGTTTATTTAAAAGCGCCATACAACATGGATTTACGCCGGATAAATATATTTACTTTTTAAGCTATAAAAATATTTTGGCATTGAGCTTGCTGGTGTTGATATTTTGTTTATTACAACACGCGTCATTTTGTCGATTTAATAAACAGCTAAAAAAATTCCTCCCCGCTTTTTTTCTGATAGCAATTTTTTATGGCTTTTATCAAATAAAGATGAAACCACATAGTTATGCTTATTTCAGAATTCTTTATCAGAATCCAATCGGGTATGCCTTGAGTGATTTATTAAGTCCTAGCGAAAATTATTTTTCTACGCGCCTAGAAAAACCAGGTAAGGCGCAAATGCATTCGGTTCGATTGATCGATGCCCGATTTACAACTTATATAGAAACTCCGCCGCCGCAATCAATTAAAGAGAATATTCCATGGAACGTTGTCATGGTTGTGTTAGAAAGCGCTGGGTTGCCTTACGTTTTTGAAGCTAAACATTACGACAAAATTCCTATGCCTTTTTTGCAAAAATTAGCGAGTCAAGGGATGTGGCTTAATAATAATTATACTGGAGGGAATACATCTTTGCTGGGTGGTTTCAGTTTTTTAACGGGCATATATCCCAGCCCTAAACCAGATTATTTTGAGATGCGTTCTGATATAAAAATACCGAGTATCGCCAGCTGGCTTGGAGAATACGATTCGTTTTTTGTTATGGCAGGTGATTTGAATTATTTTTTTCAGAAAGGATTGATTAAGAATACTGGATTTAAAAATGTTTATGATTTTAATACGATTCCAAGTGCTCAAAAAAATATTTATGAAGATTGTAGTGTGAATGAAAGAGATGCGGTTGATTTTTTTCTTACTCGTCTTCAGCAAGCCAAGCCACCATTTTTAGCCGTGTATTGGAGTGGTGCAACTCATTATCCTTATCATGATTATGGTCAACCTTATCGAATTTCTGACAATGTCCAAAATTCCTTTGCACGTTATCTCAATGGATTATTTTTAATTGACCAGCAAATTAAACGTATATATCAAGAGTTGCAAGCAAAAAATCTGTTAGATAGCACCATATTGGTTATACTAGGAGATCATGGTGAAGCTTTTGGTAAACATCCAGATGGCTGGGTTCATGGTAAGTCAATATATCAAGAACAAATTAAAGTTCCTGTTCTTTTTTATCAACCGAAATTATTTAAACCTGAAATTATTAATCGATTAACAAGTAATATCGATGTTTTACCTACTCTATTTTATGCCATGTCAAGGCCATTTGATGTTAATCTCTTACAAGGAGAACCTTTGCAAAAAGTTCATCTATCGAGAAAATATGTTTTCGTATATGGTGATGAGAATGAACTAGCATCCATCGATAAAAATAATATAAAAATGCAAATTTCATTTCAATTTGGAACCTGTGTTTATTTTGATTTAAATAATGATCCGGATGAGTTGAATCCGCAAAAATGTCTGCAAGAAAAACAACAACTAGCGCTAATTCATTTTCGAAATTATCAACCTGAGATGTTGAATTGGTATCAGTCGAAGTTACTAATCGAAAAACATTAAACGAGATCCCCATGCTATCCAGCGATAATCAACCATCTTCAAAAACCTCTATACAATTGCAACGTACTAAAAAAAAAGCTAGAGAAAATGACTTGCACTCCGACAATCAAACATGTAAAAGATGGGATTAAAATTCGCATTACCTGAGAAGGTAATAATTGTCCGTAATGTTGTTGCATCCAAAATAAAAAACTATATGTTGAACCTCCCATTCCAAGTAAAATTAAAATTATTCCTAAGAAGAGCCCTTTTTCTAAAGAAAATATTTTAATGAAATTTGCAATCTTCCATTCTCTTTCTTGAAATTCTTGAATGCTAAACGTAGCAAGCCAGCGTGCAAACACGAAAAAAAACATTGCTTGCAAACCAACAATAATAAACAAGCTTGAAAACAACATCGTATGAATATCAAAAATATATTTATCAATTTTTACTGGACCTTGAACCAGCAACATCATTAAAATGATGCCCAATATCATAAAAAACAAACCAGGATAATAAAATAACCAACGCGGACTATAAGCCAATAATAATCGTAGATGTCGCCATCCATCACGCCAAGGACGCAAATGTGGCGGACGTGAGCGACCATCTGGAGACAGGCTGGTTGCAACTTCAGTCATATTTAATTTTCGTAGCGTAGCTTTCACTACCATTTCACTAGCAAATTCCATCCCGCTACTCTGTAAATTCAAATCTAAAATGGCTTCGCGACTAAACCCACGCAAACCACAATGAAAATCTCCAATCTGGGTTCTAAAAAAAACTCTTCCTAATAAAGACAAAACAGGGTTACCCAAATACTTATTCAAAAATGGCATCGCTCCCTTTTCGATTTTGCCTTTAAAACGATTACCCATGACTAAATCATATCCTTCGCGTAACTTAGCTAGAAAAGATGTGAGCTGGGAAAAATCATAACTATCGTCTGCGTCACCCATAATGATGTAGCGACCCAATGCATTTTTTATACCCTGCATTAATGCAGCACCATAACCGCGCAAAGGAACCTGTATAACACGGGCACCATTGTCTATTGCTATTTGTTGTGAACCGTCTTGACTACCATTATCAGCAATTAAAATTTCACCGGGAATTTGTTCTTGTTGTAAAAATTCCTTTGCTTTATTGATACAACAAGCGATTGTTTCTGCTTCATTAAGACAAGGCATTAAAATAGTTAATTCTATTTCCGACTTTGCAATTTTGGCATTCACTGTATTTTTACCAATAGTAATGATCTTGAAATTCTATCAAACTATCAAAATTAGGACCTGTTGACAATTCTCTGCATTCCTCTGTTTCTTCAATAATATGCTACATGATTAACTAAATTCAGCATTTAAACCCGTAGCGAGAGGGCTTAATGCGTTGGATTAAAACTTTTACAGCCTCTTTTTAGCGAGGCAGTACTCTCCTGTACAGAGTTAAAAAGAGGCGAAAAAAGTTTTAAAATTCTAATGCCGTAAGCACTCGCAGTAGGGTTCAAGTGCCGAATTTAGGTTAAGCATTTCTGGCTAAACTAACGAAATGTAAACATATTCTAACATTAATGTCGAATTTCCTCTTGATTTTCAAATAATTATCACCATAATTAGCGATCTATTTCAGCTCGATTGTGATTGATCTGTTTTACACGGATTGTAAAAGCAAAGTTAAAAATATAGGAGATAATGTATGATAGAGCTATATGGTTCCCCCACCCCGAG
>JANWKO010000030.1 GCA_025451335.1 Gammaproteobacteria bacterium | reverse complement strand
CTAATGACAACCATTTACGAAACTACGAATCACATGATCAAATCAGAAATGGCAATTAAAACTGAAGAAGAAATGATTATTAGAGAAAGAACAATTTATGACCTATTTTGTGAAGGAATTTTGATTGACTTAACCCGTAAGAAAAAAAAAATTATCCTGAATTAATCTCTGAAAATCATCAGGCAACACAAAGAATTGGAAAACAACTTTCAGAACAAGGTTATCCTGGCTTGCTTCGCTTTCTGCACGATATTTACGGGGAATTAATGTGAATGTTTTTAAACAAGAAATTCTTAATAATCCACGCATAAATTGCGAGTTAAATTATCATTTATTTCCAAAAGAACGCATTGTGAAGATCATGAAAAAGAACAAAATTTGGATGGAAATTTCTTGGTGATGCGCCAGAGATAACCATTTCAACTAAGATGAAGCATAGCATCAACGGCCGCAGTTGAGACAAAAAACTATCCGAAGGAAAAATTAATGACTTGTGATAATCCAATAGCAGTCACCTTAGGAGCTAACGGATAAATTTTATTTCCTGCATATACTACATAAACTTGCGACAGCTTCAAATCTTCAAGCGCTATATTAACTGAGCGAGTCAATGTGGGAGCTGTAGTTCGTTTAAATTCAAAACCTAAACGGTTATTACCCCGAATAATTAATAAATCTAATTCTGCGCCTGTGTGCGTACTCCAAAAAAAAGTTTCTTCTGGTTGCACATTGAGTTGATGGACGATACAATCTAATGCAAATCCCTCCCAAGAAGCTCCTACTTTAGGATGACTTTCTACTTCTGTTTTGTTATTTAATCCCAATAAAGTATGCAATAATCCAGTATCCGCTAGATAAATCTTCGGGGCCTTAACTTGTCGTTTCGAAATATTCTCCCACCAAGGGGAAAGTTGTTTTACAACAAACGTAGATGTCAATATATCTAAATAATTTCGAACTGTTTTATCACCCATACCAAATGCTCGAGAAAATTCAGATGCATTCCAAGTTTGCCCATGATAATGAGCCAACATCATCCAAAATTTTCGCATAGTGATTGCCGGAATATTAATTCCAAGCTGCGGTAAATCTCTTTCCAAAAATGTTCTGATAAATTGCTGTCGCCAACTAACACTCGCTGATTCATTTGGACTTAAATAAGAACGCGGGAATGAACCCCGTATCCATAATTTATCTAAATTTTTTGTTCCGACTTCTTGTAAAGAAAAACCATGAATTTCTAAATAAGCGATGCGACCTGCTAATGATTCAGACGTTTGTTTTAATAAAGTAGGTGATGCGCTTCCTAAAATGAGAAACTTTCGTTTTGGATTTGATTGATCAGCTAATACGCGCAAGATTTTAAATAAATCTGGTTGATGTTGAATCTCATCAATTATTATTAAACCTTCCAATGATTCTAACGCTAACATCGGATCTTGAAGTCTGGATAGTGAATTTGGATCCTCAAGGTCAAAAAAATTTACTGAGGAATATTGGCTTGCTATCTCTTGAGCAAGAGTAGTTTTTCCAACCTGCCTTGAGCCAATTAGAGCAACTACCGGGTTGTTTTTCAATAACTCACTGATTTTATTTAAATAATCTTTTCTTTCTAACATAATTAACCTTGAAAATTCGTACTAGTTATACTAATTTTCAATGTTAATTTAAAACAAAATAATAAGCAATTAAACCATCACATATATTTTCTGAGGCAAAAGACAACACTGAGTATTAATCAAGATACTGCAGTTACTCGATGATATCTACACCTAATCCGCCAAACACTTGATCAAACGTTTCATCCATCGCATCTGCTAGTGTATAACCCGTTTGACCAAACCAACGCTTGATAGCCACTAATTCGCGGCCGCGTAAAAAAATGTAAAAAGATAAAAATAAAATATCAGAATCTTTTGTCGAATCGGTATCAAAATGATAACGCTCGGCATAGGGTAAGCGTTTTTGCGTTTCTGAATGAGTATATTCCGATAAAATATTTAAAGCTTCTTCAGCAGATCCGGCCAATTCGCACTTTTCTTGAATTTTATTAAATTCTTCAATCCGATCATGCAAAATACGGTCCAATTCTTCTTCTTTAAATAATTCGGAAAAACCATGCGGTATTCGCTCATCTAATCCAAATACTTTATTGATAAAATCAGCGTGACTCGCTTGGGCAACATCAACTGAAATTACGTTATAGAAAAAAGGAACGGCAAGACAAGCTCGTTTAAAGGATGGAAAATTGAAATACAGTTTATCGTCACGTATTGAAATGGTTCCTAATCGTAAAGGACGTTCAAGATTTTTGACATAGGAATCAACAGATTCAAAATGGGTATCAGCACATTCACCTTCCCAATGCCAGGTCCAAGAATTCGCGGAACTGCCTTTTTGAATGCATTTCAAACTTTCCAATGCTTGGATCATTGCATCTTTATTTAAGATGTTATACATGACGCGAACAGGTTGATAAGCTTCACCGGTTTCAACAGTGAGAAAAGGTTTTTGTAACCGGTCGAACATTCTGGATTCCTATTTTGGTTGGTAATCCTGACGATTTTCAGAATCTTTAGCGTGACCTTTCCCAGCTTGGCGAAGCTCATTATCCATGTTGGCCTCCAAAGCAACGCGGTTTTCTTTTAGGCATTGTCCCGATTTTGGTGAAAGTTTCTGAGCTAGCTCGAATGCATCCACTAATCCAGTGGCCATTGCTTTCATCGCTGCTGCAACAGCATTTCCTGCTCCCTTAACCCCTCCTTTAACTCCATGTTCTTCTGCCATATTGTCACCCCTCAAAAGATTAAAAATATTAATATATTTTAAACATTTTCAATAAAATGCGCAATTACTTTCGCACATTAGTAATATTATATTCCTCTTCTAAATATTTCCAAAATGCTTTTTTTGACCACACTAAGCATATTTTTAGTATAATCCTATCTTCATTAAAAAAGGGTTAAGACATATGAAAAAAAATCTTGTTAAAAATAAACGACTTACAGGTTTCACATTGATTGAAGTCATGGTTGTCGTCGTTATTCTGGGTATTTTAGCCGCTATTATTGTGCCAAAGATCATGAGCAGACCTGAACAAGCACGTATTGTGAAGGTCAAACAAGATATTCTGGCTATTCAAAGCGCTCTGGATCTTTATAAGCTAGATAATGGTTTTTACCCCTCTACCGATCAAAGCATTGAAGCTTTAATTAAAAAACCGACATCCGAACCTACTCCACGTAATTGGAAAGCGGAAGGTTATTTGCAGCAATTGCCAACCGATCCTTGGGGACAACAATATCAGTATATTAATGATAATGAAAATCTTCGCATATTTAGCTATGGCCCTAAAGGAAAAGAAGGCAATAGTGAAATAGGCAATTGGAATATGGATAGCGTAAGTTAATAATGAATATAAAAGTTATTAATCATCTGAGCCAAAAAGTACAAGGATGTACCAGGCTGGCAGAAACCCACTCCTCACATGAGTGCGTCAAGCAAAACGGATTTACCTTAATTGAAATTCTTATTGTAATTGTCATCATCAGCATTGTTGCTTGTTTTGCTGTTTTAAGCATTAACATCTATCAAAATAAACGTTTAGAAACATTAGCTAATCAATTAAAAAATACGCTGAACTTAGCGCAACAAGAAGCCTTGTTGCGCCCAACCACTTTAGGTTTTGAAATCAAAAAAAATTCTATTCTATTTTACGAACATCACAATAATAGCGAATCAGAACAAGATCCTTGGGAGGCAGCGACAGATTCAATTTTTGGCTTACATCATATCCCTAACGATGTACAAATGACTTTAAAGATTAAGGGAAAATCAGTTGAAGACTTACACCCCCAATTAATCTTATCAGGAAGTGATATTACTCCTTTTACAATTTATGTCGGTAAAAAAGGTAACCCACCACTTTATAAAATCATTGGCGAATCTGATGGCAATATCAAAACCGAGGCCATCAATGAAAACTAACGCTGGATTCACTTTAATTGAAATTCTGATTGCTCTTGTGATTTTAAGCATTGCTTTAACAGCCATGATAAAATCAACTTCACAAAATATCAAAGACACGATTCATATTCAAAATAAAACGATTGCCACCTGGGTTGCATCGCAAGTTGTGAATGAAGCACGCATGGGATTACTTAATTTATCATCAGGCTCAGAACAACAAACAGAAATGCTTGGCCAAAAATGGCCGTGGAATGCCAACATGACTGATACTCCTAATCCACATATTAGGAAAATTGAAGTAATAGTCTATTCGCCTTCCCATCAAAATGAATTAGCGCATCTTGAGAGTTATTTATATGTTGCCTAATGTAAACAAACAAAATTTAGGCTTTACTTTAATTGAGTTATTAATTGCCTTATTTATCTTTACTATTGTTTCAATGATTATGTTTAGCGCTCTACACACGATTTTTAACAATCAGAATAGTACGGAAAGAAATTCGGAGCGTTTTGCTCAATTGCAAATCGCTCTCACTTTAATGGCACGTGATTTTGAACAAGCTATTAATCGACCCGTTACTCATGTCAGCGGGGCATTAGAAAATTTTAATGGCAGCAACACCAGCGCCACATTCACGCATGCAGGTCTAGCCAATCCCTTGGGACAGATTCAACGTAGTACGCTACAACACACGCGCTATCAATTAGTGAATGATACTCTCACCCGTGAAACATGGGATGCGCTTGATCAAACTACACAAACGCAACTTCATTCACGCAAGTTACTAACGGGTGTAACAGATTTGCGCTTTGAATATTATGATAAAGATAAGAATTTGCAAAATCGTTGGCCTCCAGCAAATCAACCAGGCATTGGTGAATTACCTGTTGCCGTGCGCGTTTATATTAGTCTTAAAGATTTAGGTAAAATTAGTCAGTTATATATCTTACCGGGGCAGAAATTTTGAAATTATTATCTCGACAACGCGGGGCAGCCATTATTGTGGCATTGTTTGTGGTAGCACTGGTGGCTATCGCATCCACTATTATGATAGAACGGTTACGCTCTGACATCCGTCGCACTGAACTCGTCTTAAATTCCAATACGACTTATCACTATGCACAAGGCTCTATTTTATGGGCAATGGATCAATTAAATAATGATTGGAAAAATCAAAAACCCGATCAACTGATTGATAAAACACCTATCCAATCACCTGTCGATAAACAAAATGGCGCAACGATATCTAGTATTATTTATGATGCACAAGGTTTTTTTAATATAAATAACTTAACCGACCAACACAATTTGATAAACTTTATTCGCTTAATCCAAGCTGTTGCGCCAGAAACAGATGGCGGCACAGCGCAGAACATCACGTTAGCTATTGCTGACTGGATTTCTCAAAATGCGAAAAATTCGGCTTTAGATGAGTATTATTTAAAATCCAATCCTTCTTATCAAGCACCACATCGGCCCATGGTGAGCATTAGCGAACTGCGTTTAGTGAAAGATGTCACCCCAGAACTCTATACAAAACTTTTACCTTTTCTAATTGCCTTACCTCATGCTACACCTATTAATATCAACAATGCACTAGCACCCGTCCTTATTAGTTTAAGCCCGACAATGACTATTGAAACGGCGCAAAACATGGTTAAAGGCATCGCGCAAAAACCTTATCTTACAGCTCAGAGCTTCCTGGATTCAGAATTTGTTAAAAATAATCCTGTTGAACCGAACAAAATTACTGTCGCAAGCAGCTATTTTTTGGTAAAAACGAATGTTACATTAGGACGACAAACTTTAATACTTTACACGTTACTTGAAAGAGTGGCACAAAGCTCACAATCGACTATATCTATATTGTGGCAAAGCAAGACCTTGTGAATGCATTCGCAAGGTCCGAGGGCACACTATGAAACAAAATAGTATCATCATTTATTTAAATAACGATTCATCTGGCAGTTGGATCTTCGCAGATGAAAACGGTACTATTTTGCAATCTGTTACTCAAACCGAATTAAATCAACTGTCAATTTCTCATGATGCCGTTATTTACGTTTTTCTACCTGCACAAGATATATTAATTACTCAAGCCGAACTACCCAAATTATCCCGTCAAAAATTGCTTAAAGCGTTGCCTTTTGCCTTGGAAGAACAATTAATTGATGATGTGAATGATTTACATTTTGCCATCGGCGACTATCAACCAGATGGGACGCTACCCGTCGCAGTTGTCTCCAAACAAAAAATGACACATTGGTTAAATGTTTTAGCTGAACGCGGTATTTCTCCATATGCATTTATACCAGCTATTTTTGCTTTACCCATACCAGAACATGATTGGAAAATTAATTCTTTTGCTCAACAAGCTATTGTTCGTACTGGAAAAATGACTGGTTTTGCTTGTGAACAAGATAACTTAGATACCCTGTTAAAATTAAAAATGGCCGACTTACCTGAGAGCCAAACCAAAGACTTGGTGAAGACCCATCTTTCTCCTCAGCAATTATTGGAAAACCTCGCCGGCAATATTGATAGAATAGAATATATCAATTTATTACAAGGAAGTTATCAAGCCAAACCACAGGGTGGAAAAATTAAAAAAATTTGGCTAACCGCCGGGTATTTAGTTTTGGCATGTGTTGCTGTCGCTTTCATTAGCAATATTATTTCTTTAATCATTTTGAAACATCAATATAATCAACTGGAAACAGCCATCACGCAGATTTACAAACACAACTTTCCACAAGCTTCATCGATTGTTGCACCTCGTGAAAGAATGTCAGAAAAATTACGTAATTTATCAGGACAAGCAAGCAAAAATAATATTCTTGCTGTACTGGGAAAATTAGGTAAAAGTTTGAAAGAATCCTCAGGTATTCAAATTAGAAATTTAGATT
>JANWKO010000029.1 GCA_025451335.1 Gammaproteobacteria bacterium | reverse complement strand
CCAATTACGTTTATTTGTTCTTGACGCAATTTTTTAAGTGCTGGTTCGATTATCTCGATTTCTTCTCTGCCTAAATGCCCTTGTTCTCCTGCATGCGGATTCAATCCACACACATAAATTTTGGGATTGCTAATAGCAAATCGAGATTTTAACTCGCTGTTTAGAATACGTAAGCTAAGCATTAATTTTTCTACAGTGAGCGCTTTGGGAACTTGCGCTAAAGGGATATGAGTTGTTGCTAAAGCTACACGGAGATGATCAGCCACAAATAACATGATTGCCTCTGTTGTTTGGCAACGAGCAGCTAGAAACTCTGTGTGACCAATAAAATGGATACCTGCATCATTAATAATTCCTTTGTGAACAGGTCCAGTAACAAGTGCTTGTGCAACTTTCGTCAGACATTGATCCGTTGCTATTTCCAAACAATTTAATACATAACGTGAATTGTTTTTGTTTAATTTTCCTGGCTCGGAGGGTGTATTTATTGGAACCGGTATAATTTTTAATGTGTCAGAGTCATGAGCCTTTTTTTTATTGTTGAATTGTTCAAGTTTTAGAGGCAGTTTTAAGCGTTTTGCACGTTCTATCAGTAAATCAGGATCACAAACAACAATTATTTCTGCCGGCCATGGTTCTTGTGCCACTTTGATTGTGATATCGGGTCCGATTCCGGCAGGTTCTCCTGGTGTTATGACAATTCGAGGTAAAATTCTCATGATATTTTAATGAATGATTCACTGCGTACTTTACTGATCCATCTTTGCAAACCTTCTTCAAATTTGCGCTGAAAAATTAAATGTTCCACTTGGCTTTGCTGCATTTTGGGATCCAGTGGTTTCCCAGTGCTACGAATACCAGCTAAACGAACAACATGAAATCCATTTGCTGCTTGGATGGGTCCTGCAATATCTTTTTCTTTCATGTTAATAAGTTGTTCAGCAAAAATAGTTGGAATTTCAGGTAATTTTCGCCAGCCTAAATCACCGCCTTTTAATGCATTTGCTTCACCGGAATCTGATGCAGCAGCTTCTTCAAAGCTCATTCCATTACGAATTTTTGCTAGCGTTGCTTCAGCTTGTTTTTTACCTGCAGCGACTTGCTGAGGAGAGGGTGCCTCAGGAAGCACTATTAAAATATCCTCTAAGTGATATTCTTTGGCGCCAGATAATTGCCATGATTTAGAATGCAAAAAATCTTTGACTTCTTGAGGGGTAATTGTAATTTTAGAAGCGACGTTTTGTTGTTGGATTCGATTTAAAGTTAATTCTTCGCGAATCTCTTTGTGATATTCATTGATATTCATGCCTTGTTCAGCAATTTTTTTATAAAGTTCGTCGATTGGCATTTTGTTATTTTGTGCGATTCGATTGATTGCATTATTCAATTCATCGTCACTTATGTTGACTCCTGAATGTTCCGCTAATTCCAATTGCAATTTTTTATTAATTAATTGATCTAATACTTGCTTACGCAATATATCAGATGGAGGCAATGGCACATGGCTTCCTATCATTTGCCTTTTAATCATTGCCAATTGATGATTAAGTTCGCTAAGTGTAATTGGGGATTCATTAACAATGGCGGCAATACCGTCTAAAGGCTCTGCTTTTTTCTTCGCTGCAAAAGCGGGGTGACATAAACAGAAACCAGTTAATACCAAGAAACCGATTTGTATAAAGTTTTTAAGTTGCTTAATCATTTTAAAAATCTCGCCCAAAATTATTTTGAATACCCGAAATATTATTGTTAAGTAGCTGAGTAGGATCGCCTCCGTAAACTGGCACAGTACCCAATCCTTTTAAAGCAAATTGCATGTAAAATTGGGTATTATATTGGAAAGTATTACTAGGACTCAGACCAGTAAATGCTCTACCTGTGACAAAACGTATTGCCCAGCAACAACTATCATATTGTAATCCATAGAGCAGATTCTGAAAATGATTATGATTCCAATTTTGTGTCCAGCGTCCAATTGCTGTCCAATCACGTTTAAAAGGCCAATTAAAAGATAAATCTGTTGATGATAAATTGCTCGCACTACTATTACGACTTTCTCCGGGTAATTGATCACCATCACGAACAAAGTTATATCCCAAGTTGACTATTTTTTGTGTGCCATAGGGTTGATAGTGGAGAGTAATGCTTTGGTTATCGAGATGTCGAGTTTGTGGATTCCAAATGGAATTTGCTGTGGCTGCCCAATTGGGATTTACAGTGTAGCTCAAGACACCTGACAGAGGAGACAGCGTTTTTTTGTTTTCGGGATCATTGGGGAAATCCGTTGTACCAGGAGGGCAGTTAGGGTCAAATCGATTTTGACAAAGTGTCACTTTGCGTTCTCGAAAATAAACAATTTGACCGAGCCCAGCTTTAAGTTTTTCCGCTCCAGTTTCTTGGTCTATAAATCGAGTTGTTAATCCCATAGCAAGTTGATTAGCATCATTGATGCGATCAATACCGCTGAATCGGTTATACACGAAGAGTTGATCATAGGTTAACGTGTTAACTGTGGTATCAAAAATGGGCAAATTATTTTGATTACGATAGGGAATAAGCGTGTAATAAAATTGAGGTTCTAAGGTTTGACGAAAATTATAGTTCATAAAGTTAATATAGCGATCAAAATAAAGCATAGTATTAACATCAAAAATGGGCAGAACTCGACTGGGATCTTGCGGATTAGGGTGGTTAAAATGGGCTAATTCATCCCCATTGGGATTTAATGGAATATGGTGGTTAAAATGCCCTAACTCATCCCAATTAGGATGTAGCGGAATATGGTGGTTCAAATGGCCAAATTCATCCCTATGGAAATTATGATTGGTCACATTACCTAATTCATATTGAGTCAATGCTACTTGTAAACGAGGTATGACTGTTACATAAGGCAAATTAAAGGGTCGGCTAATTCCTGGTTGAGTATTTAATCGTCCTCCGATTGGTTGTTTTATTTCTAAACCAGGATTATGTCGAATATCAAAGTATGTTGCTTCATTATTTATAAAGTATTCAAAGCCACCCGGTCTATTTGGATAATCGCCATTCAACACGAGTTGTGGCGCACGTGTGTATTGATTGCGAAAATAAACATTTTCATCAACAGGATGTAAAGTTTGATAGGCTTGAATACGGCCAATGAAATTCCAATTTTGACCTTTATAAAAAGCTTCTCCTAATTGTAATAACTGATTCTGTGTTACCTGATCGAAATCGTTTTTGATATCTTTTAAATAATAATCATCACTCACATAATTAAAATCAATGTTGCTTGACCAATGATCATTAAAATGTGTTTTATTTAGAATATTAATAGCTTGTCGTGTATTGCTAGCATTTAATAAGCGATTTAACTCCCCTTGTTTTACCGGTCGGGGATCGTGTCCAAATTCCGCTTGTTCATCTGTTTTGAAATCAGCAAAAGCTCTATCATAAGGTAAGATTTCAACATCAAAACTTCCTCGCGTATTAGGAGATAAATAGCGAAATAAATCACTGAGTTGAAAACCTCGTTTGCTTAAATATGCTGGTGTAATGGTCATGTCATAATTGGGTGCCATATTCCAATAAAAAGGTGTGCCCACACTAGGCCCCAATGTACTCCAGCTTCCAATGGTTGGCCAAAGAAATCCTGTTTTGCGTTGCGCATCGATGGGGAAGCTGATGTAAGGCGTGTAAAAAACAGGTATGCCTTTCACGAGAACTTTAGCGTTTTTTGCGCTGCCGTGACCTGTTTCTTTATTCAATTCAATATGACTGGCTGCCAATTGCCAGGCCATGGCAGTTGGTGGACAAGTGCTATAACTGGCTTGCTCAAATTCATAAATTTTAGGTTTATCTTGAACGAAGGCGTCGGCCTTCCCCCAGGCACTCAATTGATACACTTTGCGTTCATGTTGTAATTCAAAAATATTCGGTAAAGGAGCTTTGTAATGAGGCGTGCTATAAACTGTTGTGCGATAAAGTATTTGATGTAACGATTCTGCGCGAGTTTGTAAATTGAAATAGCCATTGTTGGCAACAACTAAGCTATTGGGTTCTCGTAAAATAACATGATCGACTAATTCAATTGAGCTTAACTTTCCAGTTGTTGGGTCGCGATAAAGAAAAGCTTTATTAGCAACGATTTGTTGACCATATCGCGAAATGGTAACTTTTCCTTGGCCTATAGATGTTCCACGCTGAGCAAACAATAATTCATTGCTAGTAATTTGTATTAATTTTTTATTTGTTAGTGTTTCTGGAAACGAAAAAGGTGCTTCAATATAATATCCACCGCAACGATTTTCATTGGTTTGCACCCAGCCTAATTGTTTTATGATTTCATCTTTTGTGAGTGAGTAAGTAATTTTGTTGGGGTCTATTTTGTTTGCAGCAAAGCTTGTAGTTGAAACAAGCAATGTACTTAGCAAGATTGGAATTATTATTTTTAGTTGCATCTGTCTTGAGCAATCCTATTCTCAAATTTTTGTTGCGATTTCTACCGCAACAAGATTGGTAGTGTAACAAATTCTAGAGTTTTTCAGATACTTATTTTAGCTAACTTCTCCTTACACTTTTGTTAAAATTTTTCCCACTCGCCAGCTGCCTCAAAATTTATCACTATCAGAAAAACTTGAGCAGACATCTTTGTTCTGTTAGATTGCCGTCCATATTGCCAGGGCAAAACAATTTTTTCTGCTTGGTAAGTAGACAAAATAAGCAACCAAAAACGAGAGGTATGTTATGAGTTTCAGAAAATCTACTATGTCTCACCAAAATCCAGATCAAGCTATAAAGCGGAAAAAAGAAGTTATTACCGCAGAAAAAATTGCTCCGAACGGAAATCGCATGTCATCTGCTACCAAGGATCAGAAGGATCGTTAAAAGTATATGAAAGTAAAAGTAACAAACAGGTTGCAAAAGTGCGGTTACCTCGTGATGCAGGCAAAGATGCGATGGATAAAAAAAACCAATGGGACTCTATTTTCGTGCAAATTGGTTGTCTAAAGAAGAAAGCTGTCATGCAAGACACAAAACAACTGTTGCGTTATTCGGAAGAAGCAGTGGCAAACAGTATTTTGAACATGTTGAAAAGCCAAAAAAAACTAGCCCAAGCATCAGATAAACTCCAAACGTAAAACACACGGGAAGAACTCATACGCCCGTGTGTTTTAGCTTTTGCTAAATCGATTTTCCTAGTATCATCCACCACTATGGATCTTATAGATAATCGACAACATGAATTAAATCAGTGGTTACTCACTGAGTGCCAATTACCTCTATTTCAACTGCATTCATTGCCAGGCGATGCGAGTTTTAGACGTTATTTTCGGGTCCAGTTAGAAAATAAATCCTATATTGCTATGGATGCTCCTCCAGGAACAGAAAATTGTTTGCCTTTTGTCGCTATTGCAAAAGCATTGCGAGCGTTAAACTTACGAACACCTGAAATCATTGCCAGTGATATAAAACGTGGATTTTTATTGATTACAGATTTTGGTGATTTTCTATTTTTAAAAGAGCTCAATTCTGACAATGCTGAGAAATTGTATTCGAAGGCTTTGGATGCGTTAGTGATTTTGCAAAGTTGCCGAAAGGTGGAAGGATGGCATCTTCCTCTTTTTACAGCAAATTTTATGAGACAAGAACTGGAATTATTCAAACAGTGGTTTTTGCAAAAACATTTGAATATCAATTTATCCATTTCTGAAGAATCTGCGATTAGTATTTGTTTCGATTTTTTAGCTCAACATGCAGCATTACAACCACAAGTCTTTATGCATCGAGATTATCATTCTGCAAATTTAATGGTATTGCCAAATAATGAAATTGGAATATTAGATTTTCAAGATGCTTTCATAGGCCCAGTGACTTATGATCTAGTTTCATTATTACGTGATTGTTATATTGCTTGGCCAGATGAGTTAATAAATAAACTTGTCTTGCACTATTGGGAACAGATTCGAATGCCTAATGTTAGCGCAGATGAATTTATGATGGGGTTCGATATTATGGGTTTACAACGCCATTTAAAAGCGTTATTGACATTTTCTCGAAAATTTAGACGTGATAATAATCCCAATTATTTACAACATATTCCCCGCACTTTAGAGTATATTACGAAAGTGAGTGCACGTTATCCTGAATGCCAAACACTTTATTATTTGAGTCAACAATGCGTGCAATGATTTTAGCTGCTGGACGTGGCGCACGAATGGGAAGCTTAACTGCGGAAACGCCGAAACCGTTATTATCTCTGGGAAAATTCCAGCTTATCGAATACTCCTTATTTGCATTAAAAAAAGTGGGGGTGAAAGAAATCATTATTAATGTTTGCTATCGTGGTGATCAAATTAAACAAGCATTGGGAGATGGTAGTCGTTATCATGTTGCAATTCATTATTCAGATGAATTCGAAGCATTAGAAACAGGTGGCGGGATTTATCAAGCTTTACCCTTATTAGGTTCTGAGCCATTTATTGTTTTAAGTTCAGATGTCGTGAGTGACTATCCATTGCAAAGTTTGCCAAATGAACCTAAAGGATTAGCGCATTTGGTTATGGTTGATAATCCTATTTATCATCCCAAAGGAGATTTTTGTCTCAGAGGGGACAAAATTTATTGTGGCAGCGATTCTACATTGACATTTAGTAATATTGGCATCTATCGTCCCGAACTTTTTGCTCATTCTAAACCAGGAAAATTTCGTTTAGGAGATTTATTGCGAGAAGCTATTTT
>JANWKO010000028.1 GCA_025451335.1 Gammaproteobacteria bacterium | reverse complement strand
CAGACATAGAACGAGTAGGAGGCAAAAATGCCTCAATAGGTGAGATGATTCAAAATCTGGAATCGGCAGGCATCAAGGTCCCAGGTGGGTTCGCGACCACCACGGAAATCTATAAAGAGTTTATAGCTGAATCTGGATTAGATACAAAAATAATAAAAGCATTATCTTCATTAAAAGTGAATAACGTTCCCGCATTGGAAAAAACATCAAAACAAATTCGTCAATGGATTATGGCTGCGTCTTTTCCAACAGAATTTGAAAAAGAAGTTGCTACGGCATACAAAAAAATGAAAAACGCTGCAGTCGCTGTACGATCTTCAGCAACAGCAGAAGATTTAGCTACAGCATCATTCGCTGGGCAACAAGAAACGTTTCTTAATGTAAAAGGTATAAAAAACGTTTTGCATGCGATCAAAATGGTTTTTGCTTCTCTATTTACTAGCCGGGCGATCTCGTATCGGCATCACCATGGTTTCGAAATCGATCAAATCTCCATTTCAGCTGGTGTTCAACCCATGGTGCGAAGTGATAAAGGTGCCAGCGGTGTTATCTTCACATTAGATACGGAATCCGGTTTTGATAAGGTTGTCATTATTACAGGCGCTTATGGATTAGGCGAAGCATTGGTGCAAGGAAAAGTGAATCCAGATGAGTTTTGTGTATCTAAACCATTATTAGAAAA
Source organism: Gammaproteobacteria bacterium (assembly GCA_025451335.1). GTDB lineage: Bacteria > Pseudomonadota > Gammaproteobacteria > DSM-16500 > DSM-16500 > JAJPGW01. Next base: position 31,033 of record JANWKO010000028.1, on the reverse strand, counting down.
AAATAAATCTGCTATTTTGAAAAAAACGTTAGGTTCCAAAGCTGTTAAAATGATTTATAGCACATCTAAAGACCCACGAAAATCAATTAAAACTGTAACTGTCAAAGATTCAGAACGTTTGCAATTTTGCTTAAATGACAAAGAAATAGAAAAGCTTGCTCGTCAAGCCATGCTTATCGAAAAACATTACGGCAAGCCTATGGATATTGAATGGGCGAAAGATGGTATTACCGGTGAATTCTTTATTGTGCAAGCGCGACCTGAAACAGTAAAAAGCCAAGCAAAGCATGCCAATGTAATTGAACATTACCATTTAGACAAAAAAGGTAAAGTGCTAGCAGAAGGGGTTAGTATAGGTCAAAATATTGGCAAAGGCGTTGCTAGAGTTATTCTTGATCCAAAAAAAATGCATGATTTAAAACCAGGTGAAATTTTAATAACAGATATGACCGATCCTGATTGGGAACCTGTTATGAAAATCGCCGCAGCAATTGTAACCAATCGGGGTGGTCGTACTTGTCATGCTGCGATCATAGCGCGGGAATTAGGTATACCTGCTGTGGTTGGATGTAATGACGCAACTAAATCTATAAAGAGTGGTGAAAAAGTCACAGTGTCCTGCGCAGAAGGCCAGTCAGGCTATGTTTATTCAGGATTGCTTGAATATTCCACTCAATCGGTTTCTGTGCAAGGCATGTCAGAAATACCTTTAAAGCTTTGCATTAATATGGGAAATCCGGATAAAGCTTTTACTACACAATTTTTACCAAATGAAGGAGTAGGGCTTGCTCGTTTGGAATTTATCATTAGCAATATGATTGGTGTCCATCCTAATGCTTTGCTGAACTTTAAATCCCTATCGGCTAAACTTAAAAAAGAAATTAATAAAAAAATAGCGGCATATGCAAATCCTGTCGAATTTTATATTGAAAAATTGCGCGAAGGAATTTCTATCATTGCGGCTGCTTTTCATCCAAAACAAGTTATTTTCCGATTTTCAGATTTTAAATCGAATGAATATGCTAATTTGTTAGGTGGTAATGCCTATGAACCGTCTGAAGAAAATCCAATGATTGGTTTCCGTGGCGCATCACGTTATAAAGATCCGAGTTTTATTAAATGTTTTGAATTAGAATGTAAAGCATTTAAACGTGTGCGTGATGAAATGGGACTGACTAATGCACAAGTCATGGTGCCATTTGTTCGTACAGTGGAAGAATTACGTCAAGTCGTTGAGTTGATCGAGAGCTTTGGATTAAAACGTGGTAAAAACGATTTGAAAATTTATATGATGTGTGAAATTCCTTCAAATGCTTTATTGGCATCTGAATTTTTACAATATGTCGATGGTTTTTCAATTGGTTCGAATGATTTGACTCAATTGACACTTGGATTAGATCGCGATTCAAGCTTAGTTGCATCTTTATTTGATGAACGCAATGAGTCCATTAAAAAGCTATTGCATATGGCAATCAGTGAATGTAAAAAACAAGGGAAGTACATCGGTATATGTGGCCAAGGACCTTCGGATCATCCAGATTTCGCTGAATGGTTGATGAAAGAAGGCATAGAAGCCATTTCTTTAAATCCAGATACAATTCTCGAAACTTGGTTAATGCTTGCCGAAAAAGGATCAAGCTTTGATAGCCATTCAGAAATGGAAATCAATCATTCTCATTTAGGCAAGGAATTTGCCGCCACTAGATAATCAGGAAATCTAAGATGAGTGAAACGCGTTATATACCATTTGATAAGCAGTTATCAGACTCAGCTACAGCTCATAATTTGAATAAGGTTATTGCAAGTTATCTTTCTTCAAATTCGATCATAATTGATATACTTTGTCATCGATGGGAAAAATTAATAAGTGAGTTGCAAGATTATGTCCAGATAAGATATGCAAAAGGTATTGCAACTGAACAAAGACGTTATGAAGAGTTATGTCGTCTTTTAGTGAATTCATTGCCAGATTCTATTATTCATTCATCATTGAACGAATTAATTCCGCATGTTTTTGCACTTTCATTTATGAATTCCTACGATTACAGAGCAGTTAAAAAATCCGAATGCGAAAAATTGCTTGCCATGAGTTGGCCGCACAGTGCTGAAAGAGCAACAATTATTTTGCTTGAGGGTAATGGAATTATTTGGGACCCTGATTTTGCGATGTCTTTTATCAAAGCGATATCTCCTGCACCTGAAGGGAAAGAGACTGCCCCTTGGCTAAAGCACTGTCGATTAGGCTGCAATTACATGCAACGTGATGGTGGCATTATAGACATTGCCATAAATTCATATTCTATCGAAGATAAAATTCCTATTACTCTCATGACACAGTGTACGACTTTAACGTTGGCTGCATTGAATACCGATTTTGCGATTATGTTACGACAAACTCAGCATGAATTTAAAAAATCATATCAATTTCTTTCTGACAATCATCTTTATATTGAAAATTATTCAAATCGCGAAATCGCAAACCGGGCTTTTTTAGGTTTAGGAAAATTAATTATTGCAGCCGAAGAGAATAAAGAGAATATCAAAGATAAGTTAAATGCTTGTGATAAAAAATCTATTCTTGCACATTTATATTTGACACTGCAAGAAACAGATACCATCCCTGAATTAAAAAAGTTGTATGATAGATATCAAGTGGCACAATTTTTGGAATCGAAAGATAATCCGTTTTTTGATAAAGTAAGAGATAAAGTCAGAGAGTCAATTTTTAAAGAAAAATCGCGTTTTACTAAAAGAAAAATTGCATTTGTAGAAGCGTTACAACAGCGCGCATGTCAAATTATTGCTGAAGATTTGTCAATCAGAGATAAATGCAAAAACGATCTGGATGCGATTTTTTCGCGCGATTTTATAAAACATGGCATATCAGATCGTTGGATTGCAAAATATGAAAAAAATATTGTCATGCTGATGGAATTTCCGACGTTTAAAAAAGATACTTGTTGTAAAAAAAATCCATAGATAAGTCTTATTGGCAAATTATTTTCAACAGATCTTAGTAAAAATTTTGACTGTTGACAATCCATGCACCAAGTTGTCAAGATTCACTTCCGAGTAGCATCCTATTTAAGGAACTAATATGTGGTTTAAACAAATCCAAATTTTTGAACTTCCCAATGCAAAAAGCCTTTCTGCTGATAAATTGGCTGAGAACCTTGAGCCATTAGCTTTTACCTCTTGTTTACCTTCGTTTCCTTCAAGCATTGGGTGGATTTCGCCTTTTGAGGATGACCAAGCGCCGCTAGTGCATGCCATCAATGGTTATATTATGCTTTGTTTGCAAATTGAAGAGAAAATTTTACCGGCTACTGTGGTGAGGCAAGAGCTACGCGATAAAATTAAACATATTGAAATCACTCAAGACCGCAGAATGCGTCAACAAGAAAAATTATCTTTGAAAGATGAAGTCACGCTTAACTTATTGCCACGAGCTTTTAGTAAATTTACTCGCTTATATGCTTATATCGATCCAAAAAATAATTGGCTCGTTCTCAATACAACACAAGCTAAAAAAGCTGAGCAATTTATTTTGTTATTTAAGAAATCGGTGGCAGAAAATATTAAGCCTTTAGAATTGAAGAAATTAAGTCCTATTATTACGCATTGGTTGAAAAGCCAAGATTATCCAAACACATTTTCCATTGAAAAAGCTTGTGTTTTACAAGACCCTGATCAGCAAAGCAGAATTATACGTTGTCAACAACAAGATCTATTTGCGAGTAGTATACAGTCGTTAATAAAAGATGGTTGTGAAGTAAAACAGCTTGCACTTTCTTGGCAAGACCGAGTGAGATTTGTATTAGCGGAAGATTTTACTTTAAGAAGTATTCAGTATGAGGAAGATGTTTTAGCACAAGCAAAAGAATTTGATAGTGAAACGCAGCAACAACAATTTGATGCGGATTTCTTTATCATGACGGAAACATTAAATGTTATGTTAAAAGATTTGTCTTCTGCTTTTTTTAATGTGTTACAACCAGAAGCTGTCAAAGAAGCTATCAAAGAAGCGGTGGGGATGTGATGTAATGAAACACAACAGGTTTTTTATCTTGCTCTGATCCTTTAGTCTCTTTTGCTGACGAAAACAGCCCAACTTTGGCATTAATAAGGGAGATGAAGCTTTTATCTATAACAGATTGATCTACTTTTTTGGACTCTACTTTTCCGGGCTCTACTTTAAGATCAGCTTTGGTCTCGCTTATTGTGTTGAATTGTGCAATTGCTGTTAAACGAATATTCGATTGTTTATAGGCTTCTAAGTCTTGATCAATTATAGTTAATAATTTAGATAAGAATCCTCTTGTGCGATAACTAGAATCCTCGAAGACATCTATGCCGGAATGGATAGTAAATTTTTTTAGCTCCTCTAACATTTCCATCACTTTGGTACATTCTTCTTTTGTGATCGATTGACCGTCGATAACGCCCAATGAATCAATATGAAGATATTTTTCTGTCCCCACTACATCACCAATTCGCGCAAGTTCTAATTTAGATAATTTTCTCGTATCGGAAATTTCAAAAACATTTTTCGACCATGGGTCTAAAAAAATCGTTCCATTGTTCCAAGATTCTGGATGATTTAGGTTCGTGCTGGGATCGCGATTTAAAATTAAATAGTCATGAGTATCGTCATAAATATCCGAATTAATATTAAGATATTCTACGCGCCCCTTAGGTCTAGATTTTAAAAAATGAGTAAATCCTGTTGCTGCATGTTCCCAACAGTTACCACTTTCAAATGTTCTTGCTAGGACTGATACTAAAACTTGTTCTAATATGCCTTTACGTTGTAAATTTGCGAAATGGGTAAATTTCTTTCTGAATTTTCTAAGAAGATTGATTCTCCAAGTAGCTTCATAGGTTGAAGGATTATCATGTCGATTATCAGGACCATATTTCAATTCTGCGGCTATTTGATAAGCCATAGTATTTGCATCAGACAATGAATAAGGCATGGGCTCCTCAGTTTATTTTGTGATCTATTTTAAGCTATTCGTTTAAATATAATTAGCATGAAACATAGGTGATAGCAAATTAATTTTTTGGCCACAGCCTGGACAGATATTGCTCGGCCATGTAGGCAATAGATGAGATATTATTTTTGCGGGAAAAGGAAGTTTATCGTGAATTAAAAATTGATGGATTAAAAAAGTATATTTAGGTTTTTCCAAGTTCGAAAATGTAAAGCCATTTCATAGCGAATTGAAGCAAGTAAATTATCGTGTTCATTTTGAAAAATTTCATGTTAAAATCCATTTATAAAATTTAAAATAAAAAAGTAAGTTTAAAAAATAACAATAATAAACAATCAGGGATTCTTTGATCATGGATGAACACATCATCACATCAGAAGATAAATCCAAAAATTATTCAACGCTAACTTGGAAGGAAATTTATCCTGCTGAGTTTCCTTTTTTTTCACCTTTTCAAATTTTTTTTACAGATGGACAAGTTTTTTTCGCCGACAAAGTGATAAGAATTGCACCTAAACGTCGTTTGATTGCATTTGGTACATGGAATGGAAAACCGGTTGTCGCAAAATTATTCTTTCATTATAAAAATGCTAAGCGACATATGGAAAAAGATATGCGTGGAATTAAAGCTTTGCAAAAAACGGATATTCCAACGGCAAAATTATATTTTCAAGGGATGAGTGAAGATAAAAAAATTTATATACTTTTGTATGAGCGAATTGTTGATGCAGTGACTCTGGGACAAATTTGGAAAGACAAAAAAAGTATCAATACTGAGATGCCATTTTTGCAAAAAATGATTGCAGAACTAGCTTCACAACATAATCGAAATATTAAGCAACAAGATTTGCATTTGAATAATTATTTAATTAAAGATGATATCATTTATACATTAGATGGGGCTGAGATTAAATATTTTGCAAATGGATTATCAAAAGAAATAAGTATAAATAATTTTGCCTTATTCTATGCACAATTAGGTGTGGACATGGAAGCGCATCAAGAATGTTTATTTAAATATTACACAACTGCACGAGGTTGGTCATTTCAAAGAGAAGATTTGGAAAAATTTTCACAAATGGTTAAAAACTGTAATGAGCAACGTTGGCATCGCTATAATGAAAAAATATTTGTTGAATGCTCGGATTTTTCTCGTATCCGTGAAAAAGGAAATAAAGGCATGCTGGATAGAAAATATGCCTCGCCAGAGCTCTTGTCTTTGTTAAAAAATCCAGCTGCCATTTTTACGAATTCTGCAGCCATCATTTTGAAAAAAAATGAAGTTGCTAAGTTCACATTAAATAACCAAAATTATGTTATTCAACGTTATCCCATGAGAAATGTTTGGCAAAAATTACGTTCATTTTTGGAACATTCTCCCGCGGCTCAATATTGGTGTTCTGCACAAAAAATAAATTTATTTGCAGGCATCCTTGCTAAGCCTATTGCTTTTGTGGAAAAGAGAAGGTTTGGTCTTTGTAGTGAGTCTTTTTATCTTTCTGAATATTAGGGCCTGTTGACAATTCTACTATGCTGGCTAGAAATCGCCGATCTTCTGTGCTTCGCTGCTCATTTACAACCCCCGTAAACTCCGCCGCGATGCTCTAAGATCGGCGGTTTCTAGTTCAGCCTAGCGAATTGTCAACAGGCCCTAGTGGATTCGACTGAACATCAAAAAGATAATGATCGAACTGTTTACATTTTCTAGTACTTTTGACATAAAATGTTGGGATGTGGTACTGTTCGCCCTCTCGCTCCGGGTCAAACTGGAATGAATTTCTGAGGAAAAATAAATGAACAACAGAGAAAAAAAATTACAAAATGATTTAAATGATTATATTGAAGAAAGAAAAAAAATTGGCACATATAAGCATTTTTGGGGCGGCACATTTGGCGGTTTTTCAAAAAATGAAAAATTAGCAGCAGCAGAAGCTCTTCTTGATTTTATAAGAGAAAAAAATGTTGAAACTTTTCGAGCTGTAATAGCTCACGAAGCTGCATTAAATCAAGGCAATCTTAAAGAAATATGGGAGCCGTTTAAAGAAGAAAATCGAAATTTATATGAAACCTATTACAATGAACTCTATCCACAACAGGATTTTCTTGATGATGATGGTTATGATTCAGATATGTCGGGTTATCAATCTGATGGGGAGCTTGGTAAAAGTGTGGTTTTCAAGAGATAATGAGAAGCCGCAAAAAACTCATTTTGTTATTCGTTGAAATTTTTCAGAATTCTATTTTTTAATCGGAAAACATTACAAAAATGGTCTAATTTAACTTATGTTATAATTATATTAATAAATTGAGGTTGTTATGGCCGATAGTAAATGGACTCCGAGTTTAAAAACACGTGACATTAGTCTCGAAGAGGCTGAATACGAAATAGCGCAACTCATTTCAAAACCTGACTATCCACATAATCACACTCTTAGAGTTAAACCTGAAAATGATCAATTTAGAAATACCCTTTTGAATCATGCCATTGGCTGGGATGACGATGACAAAAGAGCATTGAGTCTCGTAAAGCGCAAAGATATAGTTGATATAATCGATGAACCCGATATTCTCATGCGCAATACTCCTCTCATATTAGCAATTAAACGTGGCTATATTGATTTAGCGATTGAAATAGCAAACAAAAGTATAAATGTAAATTTGTGCGACGAAAGTGGTAATTCAGCTTTACATTATGCAAGTGTTTTGCGAGAGAATAGATTAATTGCTATCTTGCTTGATAAAGGCACTGATATTAGCAAAAAAAATAGAGAAAATGTTACGCCTGGTGATTTGTACTCTTATGAAATGAGAGCTGTCAATATTGATCACTTCGAAGAAATCAGAAATATTCGAAATTTGGTCGATGAAAATCCAAACCCAAAAGCAAAAAATTGGTTCGAACAAACACTTGCACAAAGACAATTGAATCGAAAACCTTCCTTAGATGTTCGCTTAAGTTGTAAAGGGAGTCCTTCAGACCTTATGCTAGTGAGAGGAAAAAAGCTTCAAGAAGATTACTATCGAAACGTTGCTTATTCTTTATTTGTACGAAAAGCACCGATCCCTCAAGCTTGGCAAATACTATATGAGAAAAATTTGGCAGGATTAATAGTGGCATTGTCATCCATTTTCGTTGGAAAAAAACAATATCAAGATAAATTAAAAGAATATAATTTATATCCCCTCGAAGCATTGTTTATAAAAATCAATCCCAAAAAGGAAGAAGATATTATTGTCTTCGCAAGAAAAATTACCTTGGCTCAATTAGCCAAGCAGAACGAAGAGGTTAATTCTAAAGAATTTTATCTAAAACGCACATCTCAAAGCATTGAAGCCAAGTCAGTTCATGCCGAAATAAAAGTTACTGAAACAAAAGATGCTGGCCTTTTCAAAATGACAAGTATTTAACTCGAAAGTCTCTTGACATCAATGAGGCGCGTTCAGCTTGTAAAAAACGTCATTTTTTACGATAATTACTTGTAAAAAACGTCAAAACTGACGATAATTGCTTCTTTAATAACGTCAAACTTGTCGGAAAAGGTAATGAAGAGAACTATTTTTAAACAACTGGAGGCTTGGAAAAATAAAAAGCACCGTAAGCCTTTGATTATTAAGGGGGTTCGTCAGTCAGGTAAAACTTATATTTTAAAAGAATTCGGTCGCACCATTTTTCCAAACTTCCACTATGTTAATTTTGAAGAAAACTTGGTTGCTCATGAATTGTTTAAACAAGATCTTGATCCAAACCGAATATTAACTGATCTACAATTTTTGTTTGATAAGCCCATTGATCATCAAAATGACTTGATTATTTTCGATGAAATACAAGCCTGTCCTGCTGCATTAACCAGTGTAAAGTATTTCTCTGAAAAAATGCCTCATGTTGCCCTTTGTTGTGCTGGTTCTTTATTGGGATTGCATTTAAATGAAGGATCATTTCCAGTTGGTAAAGTGGATTTGTTGCATATGTGGCCCATGTGTTTTGCAGAATTTTTAATGGCTATTAATGATGAAAAATCTTTAGAGGTGTTGCATCAAGCTTTTAAAAATTTCTCTATTTCAACGATTGCCCATCATCATCTTTGGGAACAGTTCAAACATTATTTAATAGTGGGTGGTTTGCCTGAAGTTGTTTCCACCTATTGCGAAAATAAAAATGATATTTTTAATGCTTTTTCACAAGTTCGAATTAAGCAAAATGAATTAATTACTGGTTATTATGCGGATTTTGCAAAACATGCAGGAAAAGTAAATGCCATGCATATAGATCGTATTTGGCGAGCTATTCCAAGCCAATTAGCTCGTCATACAGATGGTACAGCTTCTCGATTTCAATTTAAGGGAGTTGTTCCTGGCATTGATCGCTATCAGCGTTTAGCCAGTGCAATTGACTGGTTAAAAGCAGCAGAATTACTAATAAAAGTTCATATCCTTGACCATGTTGAGTTACCGTTAATGGCTTATGCTAAAGAAAGTCATTTTAAATTGTATATGTTCGATGTGGGTATATTAAATGCCTTGGCTGATTTACCACCTAAGGCAATCCTAGATTATAATTTTGGAACTTATAAAGGCTATTATGCTGAAAATTTTGTGGCACAAGAATTAATATCTAAAGAATTTATGAATTTATATAGCTGGGAACATAATCGAGCTGAAGTCGAATTTTTGATTGTACAAGATAGTCAAATCATCCCGATTGAAGTGAAATCGGGATGGGTGCAAAATAACCAAAGTTTAAACAAATTTGTTGAAAAATATAATTCACCTTGTCGAGTGGTGTTATCAGCAAGACCTTTAAACTTCGATAGAGAAAATCGCTATTATCAATACCCGATTTATATGGCTTATTGGCTTCCAGAAAAATTGTTATAAAATCAGATTCAAAGACTTTGTGTTAAAATATAATTAATTGCTTCTCGCAATTGATCATCGCTACATTCAAAGCAGCCCCCACGAGCAGGCATGGCACCTTTGCCATTGATAGTCATTTTTAACAATTCAGGCAAGCCGATTTTTTTATATGCTTGCCATATTCTTTTATCGCCAATTCTGGGTGCGGGAAGATCTATGGTTGGAATTTTTCCGTGACAGGCAGAGCAGAATTCAATAAAAATCTTTCTACCAGCATCCGGATCTCCTTTAAGTTGTTGTACAAATGTAACGGGAGAATGAAATTTGTATTCTGTCTCAAAGCCTAAACGTGAAAAATCATCTTTATGTTGATAATAAGATGTAATAAAACCAGCCAAGCCACCTAGAATGAAAATTAAAAAGTAAAGATATTTTATAAATCTAGACATTTTTTAGATTGTGAATGAGTCTCGACATTTGACAATATCATATTGTCAAATGTCATGGACTTTGATTCTTCCAATAATTATTTCAATGACGCTAACGTATCTTTCAAATCTTGCTCAGTTGTTGGGCCTACCAAAGTCTTTACCACTTCTCCTTTCGGATTAATAATAAATGTTGTAGGTATGGCTTCAACTAATCCTAATTGCCAGCTGTGATTGGGATCGTCCGTTATCACAGGAAAAGCAATGGAAGATTTTTCAATGGAATTTTTCAGTTCCTCGAGAGCAGGTCCATCGTAATTTACACCATAAAGTAAAACATTTTTATCTTGATTATTCTTATAAAAATGATTCAATTCTGGAATTTCATGCATACAACTCGGACACCAAGGTGCCCAGTAATTTACGAGAATCCATTTACCTTTCATTGCAGATAGTTGCACAGTTTTGCCTTGAGTATCTTTGAAAACAGGGTCGGCATGTGAGCAACTTAATACAAATAAGCTAATTAAAAATAATAGAGTTTTCCGTAACGACATAATATTTTTTCCTTTTATGAAATTGAAGAAAGTATTAATTTGTAATCTTTAGCCATCTGCTCAGGCTTATGCGGATAAGACATATAAGCTTGCACACCGGCATCTGGATTAATTAATAAAAGTTCAGCGCTATGATCATAGTAATAATTATTTTTATCTTGATTATCCGGCTGAACTTTTACTGAAACAATATGAAGCTGTTTTTGCAAGGAAATCAGCTCAGACATATCACCAGTAGCACCCAAAAATTGCGAATTAAAGGTTTTCACATAACTTTTCATTTTAGTAATCGTATCTCTTTCCGGATCTACTGTAACTAAAACAATCTGCGGTAATTTATCTTCGGGTAATTCTTGTTGTAAAGCTTTATACATTTTATTTAATGCAGCCAAAGTCGTAGGACAAACCATGCCACAATTAGTGAATCCAAAAAACATCATGGTCCAATGGCCTTTTAAGTTTGCTTTCGTAAAAGATTTGCCATCGGTCGCAATCAAATTGAAGTCTGTTATTTCCTTAGCTGGCGTCAAAAAAGCTCCGTCGATCTTTATATCTTTCACAGCAATTTTTTGTTGATGTTTGCTAATACCAAAATACATAGCAAACACAGCAATAGCTGTAAATAACAAAAAAATAATAGAAGCCGTTTTTTTGTGATTTTTGCTTTGGGTTAAGTTAGGCATAGAGATTTCCTCAGGCAAAATAATAATAATGGTCAATGAGCAATAATAAAAATAAAGCTCCTAAATAATGAATAGAATACCAAAAGGTACGAAGCGCTTGCTTTTTATCTTCCGTAAGATATAAACGAACAGCATGATAAAGAAAAATGCTATTGGCTATGGATGCCCCAATTAAATAAATTAAACCTGACATTTTAATAAAGTATGGAAGGCTAGTGACACATACCAGCAAAATGGTGTAAAGAACAATATTCAATTTTGTATAAGAAATACCGTGAGTGTTAGGCAGCATGGGAACATTTGCCTTAGCATAATCTTCCAAACGATAAATTGCTAACGCCCAAAAATGTGGGGGAGTCCAAATATAAATGATAAGTACTAAGAGTAGTGCTTCTGCACTAATAGATCCTGTGACGGCTGTCCATCCTAATAATGGTGGTGCAGCTCCAGCAATGCCGCCGATGACTATGTTTTGCGGAGTTGCATGTTTCAGATATAAAGTGTAACAAACTGCATATCCAATTAAAGATAAGAAAGTCAAAAAAGCCGTTAATTTGTTTATAAAAACAATGAGAATGAACATACCCAAGCTGCATAATACAAGAGCAAATAGGATGCTATTTTTTGATGAAATTTTTCCTTGCACAATGGGGCGATTTTGTGTGCGTCCCATGAGTTTATCAATATGTTGATCGGCTAAATGATTTATTGCGGCAGCGGCACTAGCCATTAGAGCTATGCCTAAATTACCCAAAATTAAAGGTATGATAGGAATGGAATCTGTTGACGCTAAACACATGCCGACTATGGAAGTAATAATCATCAGCGTGACTACACGAGGTTTGCATAATTCAAAATAATCACGAATGGAAATCATGTTTTGCCCCTTGTACTTGACGCTGTGCTAGCAACGCGAATTCCAGAATTCGTGTTGGCAAGTTGAAATGTGAAAGTCAGCACAGAAAGTAACAATAATACAGCCACTAAATTATGACTCATAGCACTAAATAAGGGTAGTTTAAAAATTATATTAGCCATTCCAATGCAAAGTTGAATAATGAGTAATCCAAGAATGACATAAAGTGATTTCATTAATTTGGTAGAGAGCTTGAATTGAGTGAAGCAAATAGCCATCAAAATAAGAAAATACAATGAGACAACCAGTGCTCCTAAGCGATGAACCATTTGAATAGTCTGTCTTGCTGCGTTTGATAACACGCCGCCTTCGTAATTTATCCCTAGAGGAGAAAAAAGTTTAAATGCTTCTTTAAATTGAAAATGGAGTTCTTGCTCATTATTGCAAAAGGGAAAATCCAGGCAACTCAGTGAAGCATAATTTGTACTGGTCCAGGCGCCTAACGAAATTTGCGCCAATACCATGAATAAAGCGATGATAGCCCAAGGTAATAATTTTATTGTTGCAACAGGGGTAGTTTTTTCAATGGGTTTTGTAGTAGTTTTATTATTTAGATAGATTAACCAAAGAGTGGATATTATTAAAAATCCCCCCAATAAATGCTGTGTGACTATAATAGGCATTAATTTCAAAGTAACAGTCCAGCGTCCTAACATAATTTGATAAAGCAATAACGCAATTAAGCCGATAGCAAAAAGGACATTTCCACGCGAGCGCACGGTCTTATTAATAAAAATAAATCCTACAATACTAAGCAAAAACAAACTTAATCCACCAACAAAATAACGATGAATCATCTCAGCCCAAGCTTTATAAATTTCTAAATGAGAATTGGGAAAGCGCAAAGTAGCTAACTGTTTTGCGGTCTCGCTCATAGGTACGCTTAAATGTCCATAACAACCTGGCCAATCGGGACAACCTAATCCCGCATCAACTAAGCGTGTGTAAGCACCCAATGCGATGACACCAAATGCAAAAAAACAACCCAAAAGAGCTAGAATGGATACAAGACGCTGATTAACCAATTTGTGACACTCCTAATACTTTTTTTAAGTCTTTGAGGATATTCATAGGATTTGTTGAGTCGGGATAATACATAAATAAATTACCCAAAGGGTCCACTAAGTAAATTTTATTTATAACGACAAAATTCTTAAACTTTTGATCAAAACTGAAGTTTAATTTTGTTAATCGAGTAGCGTCGGTTATTAAAATCACTTGCGTACGTTTGCCATCTTTGCCTAGCGCTTTTTGTAATTGCGTTAATTGATAATGAGTCTTTTCACATGTTTGATCGCAGAATTCATTTTCTACTTGAATGATTCGCCAAACTTTATTTGTGCCATTTTGTAAATCAGAGTATAAATCTATTACTTTTAATGGCGGATTTATAATAGTGCCATGATTTAAGGTTTTGAAATGAAAATGGTCATGAAAATAATATAAACCCCAGCTTATCAGCATGGGTAAAATAAAAATAAGCAGAACGGAATAAAAATTTTTATGTTTATTTAACATCTTCTCTATACTCATAACAGAAGCCAATATAGGCAATTATAACCATCAAAGCGAGCACAAACCATTGTACGGCATATCCCATATGACGTTCTGGTGGCATCGTTGATATTATCCAATCTCTAACAAATCCATGCGGTTCTCCAGGATCCAATCGTAAAAGAAAAGGATAGAAATCTTGACCTAATATGCGACTAATTTCGGGATAATCGATTTTTTGTATGATTAAAGGTTTGGCATTAGGGTAATAAATATTTTGACCTAATATAAATTGATGCTCATTGAATTTTATATAACCTTTTAAAGTTTGCTTGCCTTCAATTTTCGGTATTGGCGGTGCGGTCGAACCTTCTAGGCTTGGGATCCAGCCACGATTAATCAATAATAATTTAGATTCTCCTGGAATCTGTAAAGGGGTTAAGACCTCAAAGCCTATTTTGCCTTTATAAGGTCGATTTTGAATCAACATAGTTAATTCATTGAGATAATTTCCTTCGACATTTATATGTTGAAAATCAGAAACCTGTTTTACAGCAGTTCTAAAATGTTTTGGATTTGTTTCATGATGTTGATGATAGGAATTGAGTAAGTCTTTTTTATAATGATAGCGATGAATTTGCCATGAGCCTAAAAATATAAATAAGACCATAAAAAATAGACAAACAAATAAAAACCCAATTTTTAAAGAAAAGGTATACCGTTTTTGTCTTAAATTTATTTTCAAGCACAATGACATGTCTTGTTCTCAGATCTATCAAAAGTGTGCAATTATAAAACATAAAAAGGTATTAGTCATCATTTCTATTCGGGTAATTCTGAACTATTTTTTTCAACCTCTAAGAGATCTTTATTGAGTCAAAGCTCTTGGGCATCTTATAGGTCACGTGGATGTTGGGGTGCTGAAACTTGTCAAAGACTTAAAAGGCGCTCTTACTGAGCGTGGTTCATAGCACATATTTTTCACTTATCTTTCTAAGCCATTGATTTAGATACATATGTCTTTACCAATAGAATCGATCAATTATCTTTATATTTGTCTAATAAATAATCATCACGCAAAAATTTGATAAAATAATAATAAAGGGGTGGTTTATGACTAAAATGCAAGATTATATTGATTTTAAAACAATAATCAGTGATCAAGCTTTTTGGCAAGCTAAATTAAAAGAAGCTTCTTGGACTACATCATCTAGTCTGGCAGATATAGTGTCATTACAAAAAGCAATGAAGGGCGTAAAATTTTCATTACTTACAGAAGAAAATGAAGTAAAAAAACTTCATGAAATTTTGAGAAAAATAGATTATGAAAAATCCCATCCTTTATGGAAACAAAATGAATGGATTGTTTTTGCAAAAGAAGCAGCACAAGATATAACTAATTTGGCAAAATCGGAAAAATTTAATTTGCTAAGAAAACAGTATGCTGCGTTCAGAAAAGATGATGAGATGCTTTTACGCGCCACAAAATTAGAATCAGCCTCACCTCGAGCAATTGAACATTTCGTGCTTCAACATTTTGAAGAAGAGAGATATATTTCTGCATTATATTATTGCCGTGAAAATTCGAGATTAAGTAAAGAAATCGAATTGCAAATTAAGGGTAAATATATGCCGAAGGAAACAAAAATTCCACCTGGACGTCCAGAAATTCTTTTTGACATTATTAAAATAATTAAAGATGATGATTATTGGCAATCAAAAGAAGAATCGCACTTATCACCTAAATCACCTGTTTCTCCTCTTTCACCGACGTCACCCAAATCTCCTTTTTCATCAAGGCCATCTTCACCAAGCTATTTTTCTCAAAGTAAACCCGGTGTTTTGAAAGGACAAATGCGCATGAAAAAAGTGGTGAAGCAATATGAAGAACTTTTTAAGGACTATAATGATAATGAGGCAATGCGTTATATGCTTGGATTTGCACTTTTGAGAAACCTTCAGGTTATTGCCCAAAAATATCCTTCACAAGTAGCAGACAGTATGATGCAAGTTCTTGATAAAGTATTAGCCGGTGACATTAAAAATTTCAAAGAATGGGAAAAGACACATGAATGGTTTCTCTTAAAGAGAGACTATGATAAATTCAAGCCATCGCAAAGAAAAACAATTGGTTCTTAAACCTAAATGAAGAGTTTAAAAAAATTTTCACGCTTTATTGCTTTTGTTCAACTCGAGGTCTGACCGGGTTTTGCCGTAGGAGTTGCTTCTTCTTTTTCTCTTTTGCCAGCATCTTCGAGATCTGTGGTAAGGGCCTTTTCTTTACTTTGTGCAACGTCCTTGGCTTTTTTCATAGAAGGTTTGGGTATCATTTTATCGGTTATACCTAATTTTTCAGCAATTTTTTTTGAAACACTATCAGACTCCTCAGGTTTCTCCAGGGTTCGTCTTATTATATTATCTAGTTCATCATTTGAAAAATTTCTTATTGCATTTGCTGCGTCTTCTCCTTTTCTGCCTGTAAGCCACCCTATGGAAAATTCTTGACCTTTAGCTTTCATTTCTCTTTGAACTTCATAAGGTCTGGCGTGTTTTTTCTTCATTAAGCTTGCAATATATAATTCTCTGAACAGTTCTCGTTTAATTTCATAATCAGTTGGTGATCTATTATTTTTTTTCTCAAATTCAGATATAATTTTATCAACTAATGAATAAACTTCTTTAGTTTTTTCTGTAAGTTTTAATTCTTTAGCACCTTGGTTTAAAATCATGTCAAGCTTTTTTGAAGGTAGATTGATGTCTGTTAGCATTCGTGTAAGTAGTGAATGATCTTCGCTCCTCATTTTTTCAAAAGTTTCTAACGCATTAGCAGTATTAACAATATGAATTATTTTATTTAAGGCTGCTCTTTCTTTAGGATCCGAATAAGCTTGTACTGCAAATTGTATTGCTGAAAAAGCAGACTTCCCCATCGATTCTGGAAATGAAATTGATAGACCATTACCTGATTCATGTACGACAAATCCTGGAATCATATTCAAATACTCAGACAAAAATTCAGCAAAATCTTTATTTCCTTTTCTGGTAGAGAATGATTCGCATTGAAGTGATAACATTTGTTCATTATAGGCATTTGAACTAAGACCAATTATAAAATCGTTACGAGCTAATTCTGCATTAATACTTCCATCTGATAATTCAGAAAGCTGTTTTTCTGCAGCTCGTACAATCTCTCTATCAGAATCAGAAATACATAGTCTAGGCCTTTGACGTTTTAACTCTCTTTCTTGATTAGGATCGTTAAAAACCGGAATTTCTTTTAGTTGAAAAATTTCTCCTGTTCTAGGATCCAGTTGTTGCATTCTTATTTGATTTACCTTTCCTTTTTCATCAGTTTCGTAACCAGCATCAGTTTCGTCAGATCCTTGTTGTTTGAATCGTCGCCAATAAGATCCAACAACATTATTAACTTGAAAAGAATCTTTTGGGTGTCCTGCTCTACTATTAGTGTCACCGAAAGTAGCAACATGTGATTTTTGAACTTTTTGTAGACCTCGAATATATGCTTGAGTTCTTGCGGGGAAATCTTGATGTGTGCGATATAGATTATGTTGAACGAAAGGAGTGCCTGCTAATTTGAAGTTTAATCGGAGATGTCCCTCCTTTTTAAAATCTAAATCTATTCGATCAGAAAAAATAGATCCTATTTTTACTTCATCTGATTCTTTAGCTTTTTGAGCAATATCTTCTCTAGATTCGAGTTCCAATTTATCTTTATTATAAATAGATAAAACACCGTTTATTCCTTGAACAATTCTATAGTTAGGAAACCTTTTAAGTAAATTTTTTATGTTTTGAAATTGACTAGCTTCTTGAAGATGAATGATGTCGGGTTGTTGTTTATCAATCATATTGGCAATAGCATCTATAATTCTTTCCTCTCTTCTTCTTATTTGATCTTTTGATTCGGGGTTTTGGTTATGATCATCTAAATCGACACCGCTTCCTAAATTAGGAGTTGCTACATTCCATGTAATTATCTTTAAATCTTGCCCCCCAACATTAATCTTTCCTAATTTAGGCAAATGATCAGAATAATATATATCTGGATTTGCACGCACTTCCTCAACAGTTGGCAATAGTGGGTGATAGCGTTTAGGTAACAGTCGACGAAGAAAAAACATTGTTATTTCCTCGACTTGATAAAACAAGCCTTATACATAAATTGTAGCATAGCCATTGTAATTGTAGCATAAGCGCTGTATTTTATTTAACCAACCAAGACTTATTTGTAACAAATTGAAAAATAGTGAAGATTTTTTCCAGGTCTCTGAATTTTCGCATTATTTGTGAATCTTTTTTTATAAATTAATTCTTCCCTTTGTGTAATATTTTTGTTTTTTTTCAAAGCCGGTTGCATCAAACAGCGTATAAGATAAAGTAATTTCTTTAACTTCTTTAGGTACAGCTGGATCAATAAAAAAGTAAACAGGCATATCTACTTTTTGATTCTTAAAAAAGTACTGTTGAGTAAAACAAAAGCACTCTGTTTTTTTCAAAAAACGAGCAGCATCTATAGGGGTTATACTTGGAATAGCCTGAACGGTTATTTCTTTATCCATTTGGTTTTCGGCAAAAAAATATACTAGCTTAGTCTCGCCAGGATGTATATTGATTCGTCGATGCAAAGGTTTAAATGCAAATTTAAGTTGCCCATTAACAGTGGTTGTAAAATCAACCCGAATTGTTCTTGAATAGTCAATTTGCGTATTCTGATTGATTGTTGCAGTTCTAGCGCTTTTACCGTTGATACCAATTTGCTTGCAAACTAAATTAAAAATGGGCACTAACATGTAGCAAAAGCCGAACATGAATAGGACGCCGCATACCAAAATAAGCGTCAGTCTCTTATTGCTTTGTTGTTTCATTTGGGAGCACCATATTTATAGTTGTTCTTATTTTACCCTTCTAATCAAGTGAATGCTAGCAAAGAGTCACTGATTTAACGCATAGATTTTCAGAGCAATGTTTGTGCAAATTTAACCTGCTTAAATAATCGTAGCGTAACCGACTTTGACCTCTTTGTTTATCAATTCACAAAAACTCTTATTGAATTCACAGAGCTTTTCACAGAATTCTTGATGATGATCAACAGGCTTAAACAGTTTAGGCGTGATACGTTTGTTTTCAACATCCTGAGCTAAAGTTAAAACACTGGAAAAAGACGTGATCCAAGCGGTTGGATCACTTTTGTTATAATCATTCTTTAAGCCTTGAATATAGATTAGAGAAACATTCATAAATAAATCTTGTAAATTTTCTGAGTGATCTCGAGATAAAACTTGCTTAAGTTGATTCATGAAAATCTGCAATAAATTTTTGAATATTTTATTGAGAAATTCAGTATAAGTAATATTTAAATGATTTTTTAGTAAGTGGAGCATCGAAGATTGGAGTATGGCAAAATTGTCTTTGACTTCTTTAATTAAAATCGTTTTTTTATGAAGAAGTTGATTGAGTCGGTAACTAAAAATTTCTGCCCAGAGATCTATAGTGTGAAGTTGAAATTTATTTATTCCTGCCAACAAAAAATCTAAACTATCTTTTTCAGAGTGATGTAGTAAAAAGGGATTTTCTTCTTGCATTGCTTTTAATCTGCTATAAATATTAGCTAAGCAACAATTCCACATCACTGGATGATTCAATAATGAAAATGGGCGATCCAGTTTATTTTCGGGAGGAAATTCAAGGACAAATTGAGATAGCTCAGTGCTACGGTATAAAATATATAAATCATTCTCAAATAATAATCCATTTTCTGCAAGATTGACAAATTCTTTTATGATAGCGTCAGAAAAAATAATTTCATTAATCTGATCTTTAATTTCAGATTCATCAATAGAAATTCTCTGTTTGCTAGGTAAGATCTCGTCTAGATCTTTTATTTATAATTTGCCATTAATTAATAGATGATGAATTATTTGATTTTTAACAATGAATAATGCTTTTTCAAAAGTTATTATTTCTTTGCCGAGCAAATTAATCATCGAGTCATTTAAAAGTTTTGCAATCTGCTCTATATTTAATGAAAATAATTCCTCAGTAAGAAAACTAGGATTTTTTTTGAAAAATTCAAAATAAAAATCATCCTTTAGAAGTGTTAGAAAATCTGGTGGAATTTTTTTAATTTTATCGATATTTAATATCTTTTCATTCATTAATTGCTGAATATTAGGAGAAAGAAAAGCTTTTATTTGATCATTAGAAAGGTTGGTAATTTCTTTCAATTCAATGTTGTTCAATTTGATATGCTGATAATAAAAAGGATTTTCAAGAAGCTCTAAGGGTAATTGTTTTGCTAATTTGAAGTCACATTGATTTGATTCAAGTAATTCAATCATTGTGGGTGAAATAAGTTTGTCCACCATAATACTATTAATTCCTGTTAAATCCGAAATTAATATTTTTTGATTTTTTATCTGAAAAAAATAGTAAGAAAAAGTAAGGAGAATGTGCGCTGATTTATCTAAAATTTCTTTGCTGGGAATAATTTTTTGCTCAACAAGATAATCCATAATAATTTCTTCGGCTGCATTTCTTCCGGCTAAAACCGAAATCGGCATAATCTCATCTCTTTCATATTCTTCATAATCTTCATCGTCAGAAAAAGAATCAAGGTCATCTTCTAGTGGAATGGGTTCCAGAGTTTTTGTGATATTTAAGTTAGGCGGTAAGTTAACTGTCACAGTTGTTATAATAGAGCTTTCTATTCCATCTTTAATAGAAAACGTTGTTGAAAATATTTTTTTGCTCTCAGTGGGAGGGGCGATGTCTTCATTATACCATTCATCTAAATTCAATTTGTTTGATTTGAATGTCTTAGCAAATAAAGGCTGTTTTTTTAAAAACGCTGCAATTTTTTCTTTATCCCAAGATAAATTTTTTGCATTAAGTTTAAATTCTTTAACTACAGATTTTAATTTGTTATTGGCAATTTCTAATATGTGTAGCTTAACCTCTCCTACAGTGATAACATTTGTGCTTTGATTTTCGACTTGATGAATATATTTTTCAGGCTTTTTGATGCATTGCTGCAAAGTAAAATAGGGTTCATCTTTTTCATCTTTAATTTCACTCTTAAAAGCGCGTTGAAGTTTAGTAACGGCTAATTTTAGTGATTTTATATCTGTAGGTAACTCAAATAAGTGATCAATTGCTTTTTGAATATATTCTTGTTGATTTAGGGTTAAGGGCATATTATGCATCTCATGATATTATCTTTTAGGATTTATTCTGTTTAAGCTACTTTTTGTGTTTAATATTTCTTTTTGAATTTCTTTCATTTTTTGAAAATAAATTTTGTCTCTTTTTTTCCAAGAATGTAAGCATCCTTTTTTTTCTTTTGGCTTAAGTCGCAGGAGCATTTCTACATATTCATTTATTACAGTTTTGGCATCAGAATCCCATTTGTTTACCAAAGTTCCCTTTTTCATAATTTCAATCAAATCTTTTTTAAATTGAAGAGGGCAATAAAGAGAATCTTTAAATAGGTAAGAGTTTCTTCGTTTGGATGCTGATTCTGGTGTTTCTATTTCTGAAAGTGCAATATCCATTAGGCTCAAAAAGTCGGATAATCCTTCGATGGGATTTTTAACTCCTTTAGCTACATTCTGCAAAATCTTTAAACTTTTGTCTCGACAAAAAAACTTGATTTCTAATTCGTCATCTAATCTATTTACCTCGGCTGGTAGTTCGACTGTTGCATTAAGGCTATCAAGAAAATGAGTTCCATCTAGTAAGTTTTTTTGTAAAACATCTTTCTTTTGCATTTTACAATCTACTAAACCGGTAAAGAAACTACTGTGACAAGCTTGAGTGATACTTTTTACTTTATCTGTGGAGTGAATGCCTTTTTCCTCAACAGAAGAATGTCTACCTATTCCATGTTGCAAAATGGTATGATTTTCTAAAGGCATTGCTTTAGTATTGTAATAAGCAACCAAAGTATAAAAAAATAAGTCAACCCGCCTTGCCGCGTGTTCCATAATTTGTTTTTGTGATTTTTGTAAAAGATTTTTTGGATTGTCTTTATTCTCTTCTAATTCTTTATCTGGGATAGGCAAAGCAAGAGCAGCGCTATAATTGTCAGCATATGTAAACCTTAATCTTAATCTTTTATGAGCTGTTAAAGGAGATTTTTCATGAGAAGAAGATTTTTTAAGATTTGCTGTATCAATATTGATAGAAGAAGTTTTGAGCGTTTTTTTGTTTTTTTTCTTTTCAGAGGGTGGTTTTTCCTTTATATCTATTTGACTGGATATTTGGGTAGAGTTGATTAAAATTGAATTGAAAGTATGATTAGAATTAGAGCTGAGCATGAATTTGAATGGAAATTTTACGTGTTTTCGGAAAAACTTTGACATCATAGTGATATCCTCTATTAAATTTCCTAATGCATATAAATATTCTTCCTCCTTGATGACTACGTGTAATCCTAAGCTTCGACAGTAGAAACCGTCGTGTATTCTAAGATTATATTAACAAGTAATTGTGACAATACAATGACTAAATAAAAGAAAATGACTTGTGTTTTTTATTTTCTTCATCGAGTATGCAAATGGGGTCCAGCAAAATACATATTGGCTTTAGGAATTACAATTCCAGTTAAGCCACTAATAAGGCGTACTGACTGCAATAGAAGATTTTGTCAGATCAAACGACATCGCAATATTATTGGGTATATATTCCCGCATTTTTAGGTTTCGGCGCATTAATCCATGCCAGTCATCCACTAGATGCTGCCATTGTTCAATTTTACCTTGACTTGCCGAGTCGAATCGGTGAATACCAAACGAGAAAAAATAAAAAGTTGAAAAGGAAATATTCAGCCGCATAGGGGGATGGTAAAATTGACTGGAACAGTGCTGTCAATTACGATGGTCTTGAGGTGATTCAATGCCA
Source organism: Gammaproteobacteria bacterium (assembly GCA_025451335.1). GTDB lineage: Bacteria > Pseudomonadota > Gammaproteobacteria > DSM-16500 > DSM-16500 > JAJPGW01. The sequence continues at coordinate 8,188 of JANWKO010000028.1, read as the reverse complement.
AAAAAATTGCCCGAAGACGTTGTAACGCGAACCAACGATGCGTTTGATATAGATCGATTGATACGTATCGTTCTTATCGCTGCCATTGCCTTTTGGTCTTTTCGGTTGATCCTTCCTTTAATAGGATTCCTGGCCTGGGGGTTCATACTGGCGGTCGCATTACATCCCGTTTTTAACTGGTTGAGCTTTCGTCTCGGTAATCGTCCAATCCTGGCTGCAACAATAATCACCCTCTTGGGTTTAATCATCGTGGTTGGCTCAATCGTAATATTGACCAATAATATGGTCCACAGTCTCGGTAATATAATCTCAAAAATTGATTCTGGTGAGCAAATTATACCGCAGCCACCAGCCAACGTGAGTTCTTGGCCTATTATTGGAGATTACATTCATAGTGTTTGGTCTTTGGCATCTTCTAACGTTGGTGACGCTATTAAAAAATATTCTGGTTATCTTGTTCAGGCTGGAGGTTTCGCAATCGGTCAGCTTGCTACCAAAGGCATAGACCTCATTTTGTTTATTCTTGGAGTAATATTCTCCGGCTATGTATTAGCTCATGCCTCTAATATGATGGATAATGTTCGCAAACTAGCGAAGCGAATACACCCTGAACGAGGTACCACCTTTGTCGAAATCATGACAAAAACCATACAGAATGTATCTAGGGGTGTAATTGGCGTTTCGCTTTTGCAATCTTTGATTTTTGGACTGATTCTCTTGCTCGCTGGCATACCGGGGGCGGGTTTGATTACCTTTCTGGCCTTGATCTTGTCCATTACTCAAATCGGACTCACTCCGCTAGTTATACCTTTAGCCATCTGGTTGTTTTTTACCAAGAGCTTTATTTTTGCTTTCATTTTCACATTTCTTATGTTGCTCACATTACAAATAGACAACTTAAAACCGTTTGTTATGGCTAAAGGATTGCGCACGCCAATGATAGTCATCTTTGCAGGAGTGATAGGTGGCTTGCTTTTACATGGTGTGATTGGCGTTTTTATCGGACCGGTTGTATTAGCTATCTTTTATGAACTTGTTTATCACTGGATCAAAAGTTGAATTTTCTCCACATTTTAGAAGCAGCAATAACTTTTTTTACATGAATAGAAATTATAACAAATATCACGGAGTTTGAATGGCAATTCGAATAATAAGTTTTAATATTCATAAAGGCGTAGGCTGGTTGACGCGAAAATCGACGATAACTCAAATACATACGCATTTACGTGAACAAAATCCGGATATCATTTTTTTGCAAGAAGTGCGAGGTTCTCAATTTGAATTAATTGCTGCGGAGATTTGGCCTCATTTTAGTTATGGAAAAAATGCGGTCTATCAAAAAGGGCATCATGGAAATGCTATTTTAAGTAAATTTCCAATTCATTACTCGAAAAATATCGATCTTACGATGCATCAATCAATATAATGTCCTTATTGAAAAACCACCCTCGGCTGAAGACGATATTTGAAGACGGGGAACAGCAGTACCATACTTGCCAATATGTATAAATGCATTTGGCAAGATCAATGGCTGGTTTTTTACAAAATAACACACCCCAAGGGCGACCTGTGTGACTTGTCACTTGATAATAGGAGCAGTTTCAAAAGTATGATAGGGAGCTGGTGTAGGTATTGTCCACTCTAAACCATGCGCACCTTCCCATACTTTATCAGGCAAGTGTTGTTTGCTCTTGGTAAAGCATGATTTTAAGATAATATATAAAAAGAATAACTGCGCAATGCCAAATATGAATGATCCAACAGTCGCGATTTGATTAAAATCAGTAAATTGCAATGGATAATCAGGAATACGACGCGGCATACCAGCCAGACCAATGAAATGCATGGGGAAGAAGGTAAGATTCATGCCGATGACGGATAACCAAAAATGGATTTGTCCAATTGTTTCACTATACATATGCCCAGTCCATTTCGGTAACCAGAAATAAACAGCAGCTATAATGGCAAATAAGGAGCCAGATACTAAAACATAATGAAAATGTGCAACGACAAAATAACTGTCTCGATATTGATAATCTGCAGGAACTAATCCAAGCATCAATCCAGAAAATCCGCCAATGGTAAACATAAACAAGAAGCCTAAGGCGAATAACATGGGGGTTTCAAAAGTAAGTGATCCTTTATAGATCGTTGCGACCCAGTTGAATACTTTGATACCAGTCGGAACCGCTATTAGCATGGTGGCATACATAAAATAAAGTTGTGCCGCTATGGGTGCGCCTGTTGTAAACATGTGGTGCATCCAAACAATGAAACCCAAAATGGCGATAATGATGGTCGCATAAACCATGAATCGATAACCAAATAATGGTTTACGAGAAAATGTTGGAATAATATCTGAAATCACTCCGAAGCCCGGTAAGATCAAAATATAAACTTCGGGATGGCCAAAAAACCAAAAAACATGTTGAAACAGAAGAGGGTCTCCACCACCAGCTGCACTAAAAAAACTCGTGTGAAAATGGCGATCCATTAACATCATGGTTACACAACCAGCTAGAACGGGCATGACAGCCAATAATAAAAAGCCTGTGACTAACCAACTCCAGACAAACATAGGTAGTTTAAACCAAGTCATCCCAGGCGCACGCATATTGAAAATCGTCACCACGATATTCAATGCCGCCATGATGGATGAAGCTCCCATCATATGAATTGAAAAGATAAAGAAGTCAGTGCTGGGTGGTCCATAAGTTGTCGATAAAGGAGCATAAAAAGTCCAACCAAATGCTAATCCTGGTCCGCTCATAAACATAGTGCTAAATAACAAAGCAAAAGCGAAAGGTAACAACCAAAAACTCCAGTTGTTCAAGCGTGGCAAAGCCATATCAGGAGCCCCAATCATCATGGGGATAAGCCAATTTGCAAGACCAGCCATGGCAGGCATGATGACGCCAAATACCATGATTAATCCATGCATAGTTGTCATTTGATTAAAGAATTCGGGATTAATAATGACTCTGCCTGGTTCAAAGAGTTCTACACGAATGATCAGCGCCATGGCTCCGCCAATGAACAACATGATAAAGCTGAAGAATAAATAGAGTGTCCCTATATCTTTGTGATTTGTCGTAAAAAGCCAACGTTTAATGCCATGTTCAGGGCCATGATGGTGATCATCATGTGCTTCATGTTGATGTGCTAATGTTTCACTCATGATTCAAAACTCCACTACGGTTCTATTTTTTATTACTTTGTCGAGCATTTTCGACATCTAAAGGTTGTACAACAGTTGGTTGATTATGCCGTTTATTGATTTCATCATTCCCCCATGATTGGCGAGTATAAGTGATGATTGCGGCCAACGTTCTATCATCTAACTGATCAGCAAATGCTTGCATTGCGGTACCAGGCACTCCAGTTAAAACAAAGCTGACATCGGCATTAACAGGCCCAGTCGTGACGCGGCTCTTTTTCAAAGGAGGAAAAGTAGGTGGTAATCCCAAACCAGTATTTTGATGACACATGGCACAGTTTTTTTCATATTCTGTTTTTCCTAATGCAAGTAGCTCGCTTTCTTTCATAGGAGCTAATGAAATAGGTGCCATGTTGCGATTTGAAATGACCCATTGATTAAATTCTTCTTGTGGAACAGCTTTCACTACTATGGGCATAAAGGCATGATTTGCGCCACATAATTCGCCACATTGACCACGATAAACGCCAGGCTGAGTAACAAATATCCAATTTTCATTGATATAACCTGGTATAGCATCTTGTTTTATCCCTAAATCAGGAACCCACCACGAATGTATCACGTCATCAGCAGTGATTAGTAAATTTACTTTGGTGTTAACAGGTACGACCATTGGATTATCAACTTCTAACAAGTACCATTCATTTTTTGGCATTTTGCCATTGATTTGATCTAAAGAAGTGGTCAGGGTGCTAAAAAAGCGGATGCCTTGATCAAGATATTCATATTTCCATTTCCATTGATAACCAGTTACTTTGATTGTTAAAGCAGATTCTGATGTATTATGGATTTTTGCTAAAACAAGGGTAGCGGGGATAGCTAAACCTACTAAAATAAGAAAAGGAATAGTGGTCCAAATAATCTCAATACCAAGATGCTCATGGAAATGAGCCGCTTTTGCACCTTTTGATTTGCGGTATTTCACTAATGAATAAATCAGGACACCAAAAACGATAATGCCAATTACACAGCAAACATAAAAACCAGCCATATGTAAATCATAGACATCTTGGCTAATTGGTGTAACGCCGACTGGCATATTAAGAGGAACTGCGCCCCAAACGGTTGTTGCAATCAAACAAAAACAAAAAATGATAAATCGAATAATACAATGCTGCATAATAAACCTTTCCGTCTACCTGTGTTTTTAAGGCCTGCCGTCAATTACTTGTGCTGACCGCTAATTATCTAAGCTAGAGACTGTGCAGTATACTACCTGAGTTTAAAACGAAGCAATTAAAACACATTTAATAAATAACTCAAGTATATTTGACTAGAGCAAAATCCTGTCTTTACAATCTTGCGCCTTGCTATACAACATGATACTTAATCTTAAAGGTAAGCCAACTAGGTTTAAGACGGGATTACATATTGCTTATAGGCATTAATAGTTGTACATTCAACCAAAATCACTATAAAATGCGCCCGTTTCAGGCGTGGGTTTGTTTAATGTATGCCCCGAAGGTGTAAATTTTTTTGTAAAAGGATAGCTGCGTGAATGAACGTATCCAAAATATGATTTCAAAAAAATCATTCAAAGTAACGTTGTTTATTTTGTTATTGATAATAATTGGTTTTTTTATTTATATCCTAACTGGCGTTCAAAAAAATGTGCAGAAAATGGAAGAAAATGCCGGCGAAACAATTACTTATTTCCCTGACTATCCTCCTGTAAGTACAACAGGAAAGAATGCGGATCTTGTCAAGCGTGGTGAATATTTAGTTAAAGTCGGAGATTGTATTGCTTGTCACACAAACACAACTGAAGGTAAAAAAGCTAAGCCTTTTGCAGGCGGCTTACCTATGTATACTCCCTTTGGAACAATTTATGCACCAAATATTACTCCTGATAAAGAAACCGGGATTGGTAATTGGACAGAAGAGCAATTCACAAAGGCTATGCAAGAAGGAATTTCACCTCATGGTGAGTATTATTATCCTGCTTTTCCTTACCTTTATTTCAGCAAAGTTAAAACGGATGACATAAAAGCAATTAAAGCTTACTTAGATACTATTCCCGCTGTTAATCAAAAAAATATAAAAAACGATATGCTTTTTCCATTTAATTGGCGTTTTATGCAATTAGGTTGGCGAATTTTGTTTTTCCATAAAGAGCAAAAAATTGGTCCATTCCAACCCGATACTAACAAATCCGATCAATGGAATCGAGGAGCATATTTGGTTGATGGATTGGGTCACTGTGCAATGTGTCACTCACCTTCATACCATATTGTAAGTCCAGACATATCCTTAGGGGCACCGATATTAAAATACAATTTAACTGGACAAAAAGTACAAGGATTTTTAGCACCCAATATTACTCAGGCTAACTTATCACAAGTGCCGCTTGAAGAAATTGTGGAAGTATTTACTAAAGATCGCTTAATTGGCGGTGGCAAAATCGAAGGCCCTATGTTGGAAGCGAATCATGACAGCCTAAGATTGCTATCCCATGATGATCTTTTGTCCATCGCTACTTATTTGAAAGAAGTCCAAAGTCAAACTCCTCCAAAGCCAACAGGTTCAGCCCTTGGTAAAGGAATTTATGATACCTATTGTTCTGGCTGCCACGCTAGTGGAGCAGGCGGTGCCCCCAAATTCGGTGATGAAGCAAGTTGGAATCAATTACTTAAAAAAGGCGTTGATAAGGTTTACGAAAGCGCCATTCTTGGCGTTGGAAGTATGCCGGCTAAAGGGACTTGTTTATCATGCAGTGATGATGAAATTAAACAAGCAGTGAATTACATGATTGCTTCATCCAAAAAGGGTGGAGGTAGAGGCCCGATTATTTTTATTCCGCCCAAGCAATTAACCATGGCTGATGGCAAGCGTATTTATCAAGAACGCTGCAATGTATGCCACAATGGTAGCTATCCATCTGCACCTAAATTGGGTGATAAGCAAGCATGGCAATCTTTTGTGGATGCTGGTTTTCTACAAACTTATACTGATGTGATCCTTGGTCAGCATGGACATCCAATACATGGCGCCTGCCCAACTTGTTCTGATGCAGAAATAAAAGCAGCGGTAAAATATATGATGCAAGAAAGTTCAACTGGAAAAGATTATCATTTGTGGTAGTAAACTTAAAAACCACCTCTATGGATTGTTGATACTAACAATTTTCTACAATCCTAAAAGTGAGTTAATGTTAATTTTTAAATAGAATAATGAGGTTTTGATAATGGAACAGAATGACGCCAAAAAATATTATTTGCCTTCCCCAAGTAGTTGGCCGGTAAAAGGTTCCATTGGCTTGATTTGCATTTTTGTCGGTGCGGCTAATTGGATGCATGATGTCTTTTTTGGCCCTTATTTAGTTTTGTTTGGCTTTCTTTTCTTGATGTATGTTGTTTACGGATGGTTTGGATTAGTTATCCGTGAAAATCGTGCTGGCTTATTACAAAATGATCAAGTAGATCGCTCTTTTCGCTGGGGTATGTGTTGGTTTATTTTTTCTGAAGTTTGTTTTTTTTCGTGTTTTTTTGGTGCTTTGTTTTATGTGCGATTGATTGCATTACCTAACTTGGGTGGAACCAGCTCTTACACGGAAAGCCATATTTTGATTTGGCCTTCATTTCAGTCCGCGTGGCCTTTATTTAAAAATCCAGCTTTTGCGGGCCCTAAATCAGTTATGGAGGCTTGGGGCATTCCAGCTATTAACACACTCATTCTTTTAACCAGTGGTGTTACGATTACAATCGCTCATTGGGCTTTGTTAAAAAGTCGCCGCGCAATCATGCTTGTTTCACAGTTTGCTACAATTCTTTTAGGCGTTCTCTTCCTGATCTTACAAGGGTTTGAATATACCGAAGCGTATTTAGAAAAAGGCTTAACTCTGGGATCGGGAATTTATGGCACAACCTTTTTTATGCTAACAGGTTTTCATGGTCTTCATGTTACGATAGGTACAATAGGTCTTTGCGTTATTTTATATCGAATGTTTATACGCGATTTTAATCCTCATAATCATTTTGCCTTTGAAGCTATTGCATGGTATTGGCATTTTGTTGACGTAGTTTGGCTATTGCTGTTTGTATTGGTTTATTGGTTGTAATGGTTCAGATAATAAAATTTAGTCATATTTTATTAACGATTGCCTTGCTAGGATCAATATTTTTTTGCTTAGCTTTATTAGTTTCAAAAAAATTTGCTTTAACAAATCTTAGTCATCAAAATCGGATTGTCCGGTTAAATAAGATTATATTGTTGTTAGCATTTTTTGCGATGTTAACGGGTACGTTTTTAGTTTATCCAAAACATTTCACGTTTCGTACGCCATGGATTCAAGCGGCTTACTTTTTTTCTTTGCTTTTTGGAATCTTTGTTTCATTCCTTATTTTTTTCAGAAATAAAATAAAGCGACGTTGGTATTGGTTAAGCGTTTATTTATTTTTGTCTGTTATTTTGTTAGGCATTATTCATGATGCCGTAACAAAAACAACTTTTTTATAATTTCAAATAAAAAATTCATAAATTTGCTTTCACGAATTCATTTTTTTTGTTTTAATACAAAATGATCTTTTGAATTAATCAAAAAAAATATTTGGTTGTACAATTCGAAATCTGCATATTTGTATTTTACTAATAACAATTATTGAGGGATCAAGCTATGATGAGAAGAAAACCGCCTAAAGTTGCATTACACCCCGTTACTCCACAAGATGAGAAACAGAAGAAAAAAGGACCTGAAATCCATGCGGAATCGGATCCATTTGATACATCGAATAGCTCTAGCTCAGAATCTGTAAAACCGGAAAGCGAAACAAAACCTGAAGCAACAGAAACAGAAAGTAAAGTTGAATCTGTTAAAACTGAAGCTAAACCTGAAACAGAAGTTAGCGTTCAAGCAGAAAAAAAGCCAACCGAAGAAAAAGCTGCATCCATCGATCCAACGACAAATGCAGAATCTAAACCAAGTTCTGAATCCAAATCAACTGCATCAGGCAATCTCGAATTTGATTCTGATTG
>JANWKO010000027.1 GCA_025451335.1 Gammaproteobacteria bacterium | reverse complement strand
TTATGAATTCATCTATTTTATTTAATGAATCTATCATTTTGTCTGGAAAGTTTTTTGATAATTCAATCAATATTTCTAAGCTTGAATACAAAGCTGCAAAAACTAAAATGGAATGAGAAAAATCATTGACTGATGTCTTATAATTCAATTCTTTTTGAATTAAATTAATGATTTGTTGAGAAGGAATTTTATAAAGAATGGCTTTTTCTAAGGTTGAAGATGAATTGTCATAGACCCGAGTGTTCACATCAGCGCCGTGATCAATTAAATAATCAATAAGAAAGGTTTTGCTCGTTTTGCCAATATATAAATTTAATAATTTTCCCGCGTCTTCAGGAAAACAATAGGCAAGATGCATAATGCAATCATAAATAAATTCTCTATTTCCTTCCGTTAAATTTACATTCTCATCAAACGCATAGTTAATTTGATAAAGCAGATGGTCTTTATTTATATGACATAAAGTCCAATAGGCATTAGGTAATTTCTCATCGGATTCTAAAAATTTAGCTCCAGGAATCTCTTGCAAGAGTAAAGCTAAATTATTAAATAAATCCGATGTCATATAATTTTTTCGATCTTTTGCTATTTTTTGTATGTAATGCTGTTCTGTAAAATTTTCTGTTTTCATTTTTTCAATTTTTTCAATTTCACCTTTTGTGAGATAAGATAGGATCAGAGGATTTAATACAGTAGGAAAGCTGGCAGTGAAAGGTATTCTTGACTCCATGGATTTTCTCCTTTTAATATTTTTTTAACCTAAATTCGCAGTGTGGTTGGGCTACCGGATTTAGGTTTAACACTATAATGCAAATTTATTTTGGGTGAGTCAATCAGACGATAAGCTCAATTTTCAATATGCAGGACATTGTGCTATGATTATTCATGGTGAGTTGAACAAAATTGTGAGCGCAATCCCGTTTCTTTAGAGGCGGGTTAGAAATTAAGCTGACCTAGACATAGCTTTGACCTCATTACGTTATGCAGGATCAATCGCTTTAATAGACGCCATATCAATAGTGGCATCAAACATATTCATTATTTTTTGCACGTGTGAATCATTTTTAATCGATTCCGTTGCGCTAGCTTGACGAGCAACTTTTTCTTCCTGTTGTTGTTTTGCGGGAGTTTGAATTTCTTTAGATGTAATTTTAATATCTAGTTGAATCGGTTTCTTTAGATAATTAACCAGGGCTTGCTCGATTCGTTCAATGAGTTTTTTATTCAGCATAGGTTCATGTGCTGCAGCGAGAGCCAATTCAATTTTTGTTTCATTCATTTGAATTAAAGTGCAGTTAGATGCCAGTGTCAAAGCAAGTCCGGTGAGATTAAGTTTAGGCAGAAGAGCATTCCATGGTGTTTCTGAGCCTGCCAAAGCGACTTCAGCTGAATTGAATTGTTCATTTCTATTAGTCGATTTTGTATCTGGAATCTGACGGGATGAATGATTTGAAATTGTAGATGTAGTTTGTTGGTTTGAGGCAATGGGTCTTCTTTCTGGCATAGAAGGTTTAGAGTCAATGGATATTTTCCCTTGCGAAGAAGGTTTAGAAGCAATAGGTGCTTTCCCTTGCGTAGTAGCTGCGTTGGATTGAGGAGAAGCTTTTGCTGAGGGAGATTCTTGATTCGCAGGTTTAAATGCCAACATGCGCAACATCACCATTTCAAAACCTTGGCGCGGATTCGGTATGAGAGGCAAATCGCGACGACCAATCAATGCAATTTGATAATATAATTGTGTTTCTTCGGGCGTGAATCGAGTTGCAAATTGTTTTATGATCTCAGGAACATCCACATCTGGCACCAACTGTGCCAAACTGGTTTTATGTAATATAGATAAGAAATCATTTAATGCTTGATTGAAATCCGGTGCATGTTCAGAGAGTGATTCAATTTCAGCCAGTAATTTTTTTCCATCTTGATCTGCTAAAGCATCAAGTAACCGATACAATGCATCTTGTTCAATACTGCCTAACATTTGTCGTGTATCAAGAGTCGTAATGTTTTGACTGCAGAAAGCAATGGTTTGATCGAGCAAGCTTAAAGCATCACGCATACTTCCATCTGCTGCATCGGCAAGCAAATCTAAAGCAGGTGCTTCAAACGAAATATTTTCTGTTTGGCAAATATGTTGGAGTTGCTGGGCAATTTGTTCTATTGGAACGCGTTTTAAATTAAATTGCAAACATCGCGATAAAATTGTAATGGGTAATCGTTTTGGATCGGTTGTTGCTAATAAAAATTTGACATGTGCTGGCGGTTCTTCGAGTGTTTTTAACAGCGCATTAAAACTGTGCCCCGACAGCATGTGGACTTCGTCAATTAAGTAAATCTTATAGCGCCCTTGGGAAGGAGCATATTGCACATTGTCGAGTAATTCACGTGTGTCTTCTACCTTTGTGCGTGAAGCAGCGTCAACTTCGATTAAATCTAAAAAACGACCCGTATCAATGGATTGGCAAACATGACATTCTCCGCATGGATTAGAGCGGATGCCTTGTTCGCAATTTAGGCATTTCGCCAGAATGCGAGCGAGCGTGGTTTTTCCGACGCCGCGAGTACCAGTAAATAAGTAAGCATGATGTAATCGTTGGTTGGCTAGGGCATTGGTTAACATGCGTAAAACATGTTCTTGTCCAACCATTTCTTGGAAGTTACGTGGACGCCATTTTCGTGCAAGAACTTGGTAGCTCATATGACTTCCTGTAAATAAGGAGGCAGCCAATACCAGCCACACTTCGGCGCCCGAATCTGCTGCTACCGTTGCTTCCTTCCGGACCTGGCGGGGTTCACAGCATATCGCCGCGAAGGGACCGATACTGACTACCAAAACTTGGCGGAGAGAGAGGGATTCGAACCCTCGGTACGCCGTTAAGCGTACACACACTTTCCAGGCGTGCTCCTTAAACCACTCGGACATCTCTCCAACATCACCTGGGGCCATGTACATTCAGACCCTGTTCGGTAAACTCTCATCGTGGGTTAAAACCGAACTTAATAAACTTTCCGTCCGACGGTGGAGCGTAAGGGTAAACTAGAAAGAAAAAGAAAGCAATGCTATTGTTTAGAATAAAATGATAATTTCGTGCTAAGTTATTAAAAAAAAGTTAATATTTAAAAATAACTTAATTTAAATTCAGCATTTGATTCCATTAAGGATTTTTCATGGCCGCAACTTTAGACCTGCTTAAGCAACTGATTGCTTGTCCTTCGCTGACACCAGATGATGCAGGCTGCCAGGAATTAATTGCAGAACGTTTAAAAAAGCTTGGTTTTAAAATTGAACCAATGCGATTTGAAAAAGTGGATAATCTTTGGGCGCGTCATGGTACCCAAGCACCACTTTTAGTATTTGCCGGTCATACAGATGTGGTTCCACCGGGGCCGCTGAATGAATGGGCATCTGATCCTTTTCAACCAACAGAGCGGGATGGTTTTTTATATGGTCGCGGCGCTGCCGATATGAAAAGTGGGTTAGCTGCAATGGTGGTAGCTGTAGAAAATTTTATACAAGCACATCCAAAGTATAATGGCTCAATCGCTTTCTTAATAACCAGTGATGAAGAAGGAGCCAAAAATCTTCATGGTACTAAGCGTGTTGTAGAAGAATTGGTGAATCGTAATGAAAAAATTGATTATTGTATTATCGGTGAAGCAAGTAGCGAAAAATTAGTGGGTGATCAAATTCGAGTTGGCCGTCGTGGATCACTGAGTGGCAAATTGACTATCTGGGGCAAACAAGGTCATGTCGCTTTTCCCCATCTCGCTGTGAACCCAATTCATGCTGCAATAGATGCTTTAAAAGAATTAACCTCGATTGCTTGGGACCATGGCAATGAGTTTTTTCCAGCCACCACTTTTCAAATTTCGAATATTCATGCTGGGACTGGAGTAGGCAATGTTATACCCGGGCATCTGGATGTCATGTTTAATTTCCGATTCTCAACGGCTATTTCAGCTGGTGAAATTCAACATCGCGTCGCGGAAATTTTAATGAATCACTCGCTTAACTTTGATCTGCAATGGGAATCATCAGGTAAGCCTTTTTTGACACCTCACGGCAAACTGATTACGTCAACTGAGAAAGCAATAAAAGAAATCACGCAATTAGATACGATCCTTTCAACTGGTGGTGGAACGTCAGATGGGCGGTTTATTGCTCCTACTGGTGCGGAAGTGATTGAGTTGGGTCCAGTCAATGAAAGCGTACATCAAATAAATGAGCATGTCAGAATTGCGGATTTAGAGTTGCTGACCCACGTTTATCAAGCCATCATAGAAAAGTTACTTTCATCAAGAGAAAATGATTAATTAATAAAGTCTGTTGTCAATGCTAGAAAATCGTGAATTTTTGGCTAGCATAGTATAATTGAAAAAGACTGAAATAATCGAAAAGTTTCTATCACCTTAGGATTGAAAATGAAAAAAATTAATCCAGCTCTGATTGATTTACCCATTCCTATTCAAACTCCTAGGCTCTTGTTGCGACCTCCAAAAGTCGGCGAAGGCTCTATATTAAACACTGCTGTTTTAGAAAGTTTTGATACCTTACATAAATTCATGCTATGGGCGAATGTTAAGCCAACATTGGAAGAATCCGAGGAAGTCGTACGAAGAGAAGCAGCGAATTGGATATTTAAAAAGAAAGAAGATCCTGAGTTGATGCTTTTTATTTTAGATAAAGAGTCGAATGATTTTGTCGGTGCAACAGGATTTCATGGAATCGATTGGGATGTTCCGTGCGTGGAAACAGGATATTGGGTTCGCCAAAAATATGTTGGCAATGGATTGATAACCGAGGCTATCAATGCACTGACACGATATGCTTTTGAAGTTATGCGAGTGAAAAGAATTGCGATAACTTGTGATATCGAAAATGAACGAAGTAAAAAAGTTCCAGAGAGACTTGGATATATGCTCGAATCTGTCATGAAGTCAAGTCGGATACATCCTAGTACAGGTGAAGTAACCGATACCTTAGTTTACGTTAGAACAGATGCAAAGAATTTACCGGAATTGGAAGTGAATTTTGGTTAATCATTTTAAAAAAATCTGCGCAATCTGCTTGGGCCAGTAAAGTAGAATCCTCGACAGCCCATAGTCAGGAATTTGGACAACTTAAATTTCGTAGAGCTCGCGGGCGTTTACTCATGTTTTCAACATGTTTATGGATGGGTTATCCACAGAAACTGTGGATAACCCATCAAGATCTGACTCACATCCTCAACAACTCATTAATACTCACTTTCCCACGTGTCTTAGCATCGACTTGTTTCACAATCACTGCACAATACAAACTGTACTTGCCATCAGAACTGGGAAGATTTCCTGATACAACGACAGAGCCAGCGGGAATGCGCCCATAAGAAATTTCATCGGTTTCTCGATTATAGATGCGAGTGCTTTGGCCGAGATACACTCCCATGGAAAGAACAGATCCTTCTTCAACAATCACTCCTTCTACGACTTCAGAACGTGCGCCAATGAAACAATTGTCTTCAATAATGGTGGGATTTGCTTGTATCGGTTCTAACACGCCACCAATACCAACACCACCTGATAAGTGGACATTCTTACCTATCTGCGCGCATGAACCCACAGTTGCCCAAGTGTCCACCATCGTGCCTGTATCGATATAAGCACCGATGTTGACATAAGAAGGCATTAAGATGGTATTAGAAGCAATAAAAGCGCCGCGTCTTGCAATAGAGGGAGGAACGATTCGTACTCCGCCCGTCTTAAATTCTGCTTCGGTTGTAGTAACATCGTATTTTAAAGGAACCTTATCAAAATATTGTGCAGATCCTCCGTCCATTACCACATTGTCATGGAGACGAAAGTAAAGCAAAACGGCTTTTTTGATCCATTGATGTGTTTGCCATTGGCCATTTATTTTTTCCGCTACACGTGCTTTACCGGTATTGAGTAAATTAATGACATGGTTAACAGCTTCTTTAATTTCGTTAGAAGCAGTTTGAGGTGTTAGATTACTACGATTTTCAAAAGCTGTTTCAATTACAGATTTCAAATTATCTAATGTTGTTTGCATAAGGATTCCTAGTAACAAATTTTAATGTGAGGGCCTGCTGAAAATTCGCTAGGCCAGCAAGTATAGAATGTCAACAGGCCTTACCGTCCTAGCATTTTGCTAATTATACAAAACATGGATCCTTGTTTTTGCCAGTGATGTCTAACATTTTACCTAGGACGGCTATTAGTTTTGTGCTAGGATAACGCATTTTTAAAGATAAATGCACTATGCCGAAATTAAGTTACATCACCAAACCCAAACAACCTGTTCAATTGGCGAACGCTTTTGTCATTTATTCTCGGCTATTCCAATATATTCGTCGTTATTGGGGAGCTTTGCTCGTCGCTATTGTAACGAGCATGATTTATTCCGGTATTGATTCTTGGTTTGTTTATTTTTTAAAACCTCTTTTAAATAAAGGTCTTGTGCAAAAAGATGTGGAATTTTTGCACTGGGCACCTTTGCTGGTGATGTGTGTATTTATTATGCGTGGTTTGATGAGTTATTTTTCAAACTATTCCATTGCCTCAGTTTCTCGCAGCGTCATCATGCGCTTAAGACAAGATATTTTTGCTCATTTACAAAAATTACCCGCGTCTTTTTATGATCACTCCACATCCGGAAGAATTATTTCTGTGATGTTATACAGTGTTGAACAAGTGGCAAATGCTAGCGCAGATATTTTGGCAACAGCAGTGCAATCCTTATTTTTAGTAATTGGATTGTTGATCGTAATGTTTTCAATTAGTTGGAAATTATCACTTTTGTATTTCATTATTATTCCTTTAATTGTTGTCATTATGCGCTTCACTAGTTTACGTGTGCGCGCGTTAAGTTTAACTATTCAAGATTCCATAACCAACATTACGCACCGTGCAGAAGAAAATGTAGATGGTTATAAAGTCGTGCGTGCCTTTGGCGGACAAGAATATGAAAAAGAAAAATTTGATAAAACTGCACGCATGAACCGGCAACGAGAAATGAAAGTTGTCGCAGCGCGGGCGTGGAGTGTATCGAGTGTACAATTGGTTGCTGCAGTGGCGTTATCCATCACACTTTATATTGCCACAATGGATATCACGAATTCTGTTTTATCAGCAGGTGGTTTTGTCGCGATGATTGGTGCCATGTTGGCGATTTTAAAACCAATGAAAGATTTAACATCTATGCAAAATAAATTGCATCGCGGACTTGCAGGAGCGCAAACGGTTTTTGAACTATTGGATGAAAAAATCGAAGTAGACACAGGAACAAAAACTTTAAAGAGAGCACGTGGCAAGATCGAATTTAAACAAGTTAATTTTGCGTATGAAAATGATAAATCTGTTTTGCAAAATATTAATTTTTCAGTGCAACCCGGCGAAACTATTGCATTAGTGGGACGTTCTGGAAGTGGAAAATCAACGCTAGTCAATTTGTTACCGCGTTTTTATACGGGGTTTTCTGGAGAAATTTTGTTGGATGACGTATCGATTGAGGACTATCGTTTAGCTGATTTGCGTCATCAATTCGCATTAGTGTCGCAAAATGTGATGTTATTCAATGATACGATTGCTCACAATATTGCTTATGGACGTTTTAATGAAGTGAGTCGCGACGAAATTCGTGCTGCAGCGGAAGCAGCTTATGCATTGGATTTTATTGAGCAATTACCACAAGGTTTAGACACTTTAATAGGTGAAAATGGTGTACTGCTATCGGGAGGTCAACGCCAGCGTGTGGCAATAGCACGGGCGATTTTGAAAAATGCACCCATTTTAATTTTAGATGAAGCGACTTCGGCTTTGGATACAGAATCCGAACGTTATATTCAAGTGGCGCTTGAAGGGTTAATGCGAAACCGCACGACGTTAGTGATCGCGCACCGACTTTCGACAATTGAGCATGCGGATAAAATTATTGTAATGGATCGTGGTCAATTAGTGGAAATGGGTAATCATCACGAATTACTCTTGCGCGAAGGGAATTATGCGAAATTGTATAAAATGCAATTTAAAGATATTCCTAGTGTCGAATCTGATGCTGAAGTAGTTTAACCTAAATTCGGCAGTTGACCCTCTCGCGATGGGTTCCAGAATTTAAAAAATTTTATTGTGATAACATACAGGATGTCCTTGAGCAAATTTAGTGGAATAAAAATCGTTTTTAAAAGGTCGTAAATATTAAGAGAAATTTAATGGAAAACATTTGGTACCGTTCTTCTTATCACTTTATTTCTATTTTATTAATGCCTATTGCATGGATTTTCTCTGTTCTCGTAACCTGCCGGCGTTTTTTATATCGTGCTCATTGCAAAAAAAGTTATTCATTTTCCGTGCCAGTCATTGTAGTAGGTAATATTACGGTGGGTGGAACAGGCAAAACACCTTTTGTGATTTGGCTGGCTAATTATTTAAAAACCCAAGGATTTCGACCAGGTATCGTAAGCAGAGGAGTTGGTGGACAGCAACAACGACAACCTCGATGGGTAAAACCAGGTTCATCTCCACAAGAAGTAGGAGATGAAGCTATGCTATTGTCGCAGCACGCACCTTTAGTGATAAGTAAAAATCGAGTTGCTGCGGTAAAGGAATTATTAGCTAAAACCGATTGCAATATAGTAATTAGCGACGACGGTTTGCAACATTATCGTCTACGCCGTGACATTGAAATTGCGATTGTCGATGGAGCGCGTGGTTTGGGTAATCAGTGTTTTTTACCAGCTGGACCATTGCGGGAATCACCGCGACGATTGCAAGAAGTCGATTTTGTTATCGAAAATAGCAATTCTTTGTCGCAGAAAAATCGCTATGCTATGAAGTTACAAGGCGATGAATTAATTTCTATTAACAATGCACAACAAAAAATTCCTTTGCGCCATTTTCAAAATCAGACAGTGCATGCTGTTGCGGCAATCGGTAATCCAGAACGTTTTTTTTCTTCTTTAGAAAATCGTGGTATAAAAATTATAAGACATCGTTTTCCGGATCATTATCTTTATCAAGCTAAAGATTTAAATTTCGGCGATGCGTTGCCGATTATTATGACAGAAAAAGATGCGGTAAAATATCGACATTTTGCCCAAGAAAATGCCTGGTATTTGCCCGTTTCATTGGAATTGACACCAGAATTTATTAACGAGTTTTCTCTACGAGTTAAAAAGTTCATTCATTGTTAGGGTCTTGTTGAGAATTCGCTAGGCGATTGTTCTACAGACAAACCTAAATTTGGCACTTGAACCCTACTGCGACGACTTGCTGCGCCGAATCTAAAAATTTTTTTCTAGCGCACAACTATTATTGCCCATTCTAAACTCGATTACCAATTTCCCTCCGAGTTTTGTTGAGAGTTCTCAGTTAAATAAAGCTTTAATCCAGCTTCAAAAAGACAACAAATCAATTTTTCCGATGCATCAGAAAATGTTAAAAGATACGGAAGTCAAAGAAACGATTAGCGGCATAACAGTGGAAATGCGTAGCGTCACGGAAGAAGCGAAGCAAATGGTAACGACGCAGCTTAACGATACGATACCAATCATGTCTGCTGTTAAGCTACCTGCTGACGCAGTTATTTTTGTTGATCAAGATCAAGATGATGATTGGTTAGATGATATTATCGTCAAGCTCGCTAATGGACCTGAAGAAAGGACGCAAGGGATTATGTGGAACGCTAACCGATCTTTTGAATCGGATAATCAAGTTGCTGTTTATCATAGTAGTGATCAATTTTTAAGTGAAGAAAAGAAAACGGAGGCCACTACCGCAAAACAAGAGAATCCAAGAAAACAAGCAGAAGAATTTAAAGAAAGAGAAAAAAATCCTCAAAAGACATATAAAGCGAAGCCAGAGGAAATGTATCCGACAGATCCAAAAAAGATGCGTCAATATGTGACTATTTTTCCAAATAAAACAGATAAAAAGAAATGCCATTTGTTAATCGTCGCCGCATCGTATGGTACACCAATGGATATGAAAAAAAAACGTGGACGAGTTTATTTAACTACTCCTAATGAGACGGAAAGAGCGGATCTGTTTGTAGCATCAAAGCAGATGGCTGCTCAGACAAGGGCAACAATTTTAAGTCCTGAAATCAAAGCATTAAAAGAAAAATTAACGCATTCATTAAAGCCAATTAATGCTGTTCCATCCATTGAACCATTTGCTAATACTGGCGCATGGGCGATTTTATTTGGATCGTTATATTTTAGTGAAAAACATAATAGTTGGTTTTACCTTAACTGGAATATTCCATTGCCTATTAAAACAGAAGCGCAAAATTCAGGAATACAAAAATTCTGTCAATTTGCTGAAGAAGTTCTAGAACGTTATTTACAAGAGCCGGACGTGATTGCCTATTTAGATGAAGTGGTAAAACAAGATTGTTCAAAGCCAGCAATTCAATTACCAAAACCTCTAGCCACATTGCAAAGTCGTATGGCAATTGATGCTGCTATTAAATTAATGAAGGATCCCACTAATGCAGTTTTCCAAAAAGAATATAATGAAATCTATCATCTTTTAAAGGATGTTGTTCCAATGAAAGATTTGGTTTCCATAATGAATTCATATAAAGTTGCTAGCAAATTTACTTCGGAAGCTGAGATTAAAGAAGTTTCAGTAACTGATAAGGATATGTTTGCAACTGATATTACTCTTTTTCAAAAAGTAGGGACAAAAAGAGCAAGAGAAGAATCAGAAGCCAGTGAGGTAACTCACACACATAGGTCGTATTTGATATAAATTTATTATAATACGCCTGCTTCGCAGCACATATTATTGCAACTCACCAAATCACGAAAATTTTGGAGTCTTATAAATAGGCTCCATTTCGATTTCGCTAATTTGTTCGCATTTAAAATCATTAATATCCCTACGGAAAATTCCTAAACTACGCGCAAAATTGAGTAATGCAGTATAAGAAGTAGGAGTTCTAAAATTTCGACCGGTATTAATAGAAAATGTTTCCAGCATGGCTTTGGTTAATATAATAGCTTTTTGAAAATTATCATAGCGTTCGGTATGTAAATCTTGATTCACTGTTTTTTCAAATTTAGCAATGCATTTAACGTATTTCTTACGTGCTTCAGTCCAAGTTTGATTTTTTAATCGTTCTAATTGTTTTATAATTTCTGCTTTAATTAAATCATAAAAATTCTCCTCACCCATATAACAAAACATTTTGAAATGTTCATTTTTATATAATTCGGCTTCGAGATCTTTTGGTGTACTGGTTGAGTTAATATTAAGACGATAATCCTCTTTGATTTCGAGAGGCAATTCACTTCGTAACATAGCATTTTTAATGACGTTAATAACAAATTTGGAACAAATTGTTGCGTTGGGTATGTCTTTTTCTGTAGAAGACAATTT
>JANWKO010000026.1 GCA_025451335.1 Gammaproteobacteria bacterium | reverse complement strand
GGTTTTTGTTTAGTTTCTTCAGCTTTGAAAGATGGCACGCGTTTAATCAGTGTCATTATGGGTGAGCAAAACGACAAAGCACGAACAGAAGATTCGATCAGATTATTAACTTATGGTTTCCGTTTTTTTGAAACACGCAAAATTTATAAGGGTGGTGCAAAAATAGGTGAAGCTCGAATTTGGAAAGGTGAAAATTCAGAAACACCTGTGGGCGTCGTAGATGATTTTTATGTTACTCTGCCAGCTGGCCAGGGTAAAAAATTACAAACAACCCTTCAAATCCCAGATTCTCTCAAAGCCCCAGTCAAAAAAGGCCAAGAATTAGGCACAGTTGATGTCTCTTTGAATAGCCAAGTTATAGCCTCAAAACCCCTTATTGCTTTAGCCGATAATAACAAAGGTGGTTTTTGGCGCAGTATTTCAGATACAGTAGGGTCTGCCTTTTCAAAAATATTTACGAAACCAACTGAGAAAGTAAATAATGGATAATGGCCAACAACCCGTACTACAATTTCCTTGTGAATTTGTCATCAAAGTATTTGGATTATCTTCTAATGAATTTGAGGTTGAAGTTATTTCTATCATTCGCAAACATGTTGAACATATACGTGAAGATGCTTTTCGTTCGCGTTTTAGTAAAGATAGTAAATATTTAGCAATGACTATCACGATTAACGTAGATAGCCGCGAACAACTTGATGATATTTATCGTGACCTTAGCTCCAACCCGTTAGTTCTTATGGCATTATGATCAATCAAACCGTGATTATCCGCCATCTTGAGCATCAAGATTATGCTACCTGTTGGCAAGCTATGCAGCAGTTTACTAATCTTCGCGATGAAACAACGCCGGATGAAATTTGGTTAGTTGAGCATGCCCCTGTTTTTACGTTGGGTCAAAATGGTAAACCAGAACATTTACTCAATCCTGGTGATATTCCTGTGATAAAAGTGGATCGTGGTGGACAAGTCACGTATCACGGTCCAGGTCAATTAGTTGCCTACACTCTGATTGATCTGAAAAGAAAAAAATTCAATGTTAGAGAACTCGTTACGATTTTAGAAAATTCAGTTATCGAATATCTCAAAGAATTTGGAATTCATGCTGAGGCTAAAAAAGAAGCGCCTGGAATATACATAAATCAGGCTAAAATTTGCTCTATTGGCTTGCGCATCCGTCGAGGTTGCTCTTATCATGGACTAGCATTCAATATTGCAATGAATTTAGAACCTTTTTTGCGTATCAATCCTTGCGGATTTTCCCAACTCAAGATGACTCAATTATCAGATCTAGGCGGGCCTAATAATTTGGCTGAAGCTAAACAGAAATTTTCGCAATATCTTATCGCAAATTTGGGGTATACTACGGTCCGATTGACAGCCTAAGAATTGTCCAAAGACCTTAACGTTTTTTGAAAAGAATAGACTTATGAACCAAAAACAACGTGGTGCAGAAAAATTAGCGCGTATTCCTGTCAAAATTGAACCGACTATAACGCCCCTGCGCAAACCTGATTGGATTCGAATAAAAATTCCAACTTCACCTGCTGTCCAAAATTTAAAAAATATTTTGCGTGAAAATCGTCTTGTGACAGTTTGCGAAGAAGCTTCTTGTCCTAACTTACCAGAATGTTTTAGCCACGGTACTGCAACTTTTATGATCATGGGAGATAAATGCACACGACGTTGCAGTTTTTGTGATGTAGCACACGGACGCCCTGATCCGCTCGATGAAAATGAACCCATTAATCTAGCTAACACGATTGCGCAAATGGGTTTGCGATACATTGTCATTACTTCCGTTGACCGAGATGATTTACGAGACGGTGGCGCAAGTCATTTCAACGCCTGTTTAAAAGCTATTCGTGCTAAAAATCCCACTATCACAATTGAAACTTTGGTTCCTGATTACCGTGGACGCATGGAAATTGCTTTAGATGAGACAAGCAAAGAATTACCTGACGTGTTTAATCACAATATTGAAACTGTACCACGGCTTTATAAGCAAGCCCGTCCTGGTTCTGACTATGCTCACTCACTAAAATTGTTACAAGAATTTAAGCGTCGCTTTAACCATATACCTACAAAATCAGGATTAATGTTAGGTCTAGGTGAAACAGATGACGAAATTAAACAAACTTTACAAGACTTACGTGAACATAATGTAGACATGTTAACGTTGGGTCAATACTTACAACCTAGTAAGTTCCATATGCCAGTAATAAGGTACATCACTCCACAACAATTTGCTGATTTGGCTAATTTTGCTAACCAGATTGGTTTCAAAAATGTTGCCAGTGGTCCTTTAGTCCGATCTTCTTATCATGCTGATAAACAAGCAGCTGGCGAACATGTCGCTTAAAATATAAAATAGCAAATCAATGACTTGTAATGAGGACAGATACAGACCTATATGCAACTTTATGACAACATAAGTACACAATATGTCTGATTTTTTATCCCCGATATTAGAATGGATCAATGCTCATCCGGACTTATCTGGATTAGCTGTATTTCTTATTTCTGCTGCTGAATCCATCGCAATAATTGGGACGATTGTGCCCGGCACAGTCATGATGACGGCAATTGGAACATTGGCTGGTGCTGGCGTTTTACCTTTGTGGAGCACTATTTTTTGGGCAATGTTAGGTGCCGTAGTAGGCGATAGTGTAAGTTATTGGATCGGTTATTATTTTAAAGATCGTTTACATTATATTTGGCCATTCAGAACTCATCCGAATTTATTAGCCACAGGTGAAAGATTTGTCCATAAACATGGAGGCAAAAGTGTCTTTATAGGCCGATTTGTCGGTCCCGTTCGCGCACTCGTACCTCTTGTTGCTGGTATGTTAGGAATGCAACCATTACGATTCACCATTGCGAATGTGTTATCAGCTATTGGTTGGGCTCCTGCTTATATGCTACCTGGAATTGCATTAGGCGCAGCTTCATTAGAATTACCTCCTGATATTGCTGTTCATGCCATCTTAATGTTGTTACTGGTTGGTTTGTTTATTATTTTATGTTTGTGGATTATTCGAAAATTATTTTTACTCATTAGCAGTAAGATCAATCAAGGATTAACACGATTTTGGAATAATTTACAAACATCTCGATTTTTTTTCCCTATTGCAAGCGCATTGAAGCATTACAATCCTAAAAAAACTTACGGCCAGCTCTCTTTACTATTTTATTTCGTCATTGTTTCTTGTCTTTTTTTATATTTGGCGACTTATGTTTATTTTCATGGCCCACAAAATATTTCGATCAATAATTTCTTCTTTCATTTTTTCCGAAGCCTGAGAACACCTGACACTGATATCATCATGCTCTATATCACCACGCTAGGTGAAGCTAAAGTATTACTTCCAATTATGGCTATACTTTTTTCGTGGTTTGCTTGGACAAAGCATTGGCGAACTGCTTGGCATGTTTTCGCATTAGCTGCTATTACTATAATTTGCATTGCATTCTTTAAAAATTTGCTACATACACCACGACCATGGGGCATTGTCGAATCACCTTCTGGCGGATCTTTTCCTAGTGGGCATGCAACCTATTCGATTGTATTTTTCTGTGGGTTAGGCCTACTTTTAACGAAAGCTTGCAAACAGCATTTTCGACGGTTTTTTTATTCATTGGCTGGAATCATTTCTATTGCTATATGTGTCTCACGTCTTTATCTTGGGGCTCATTGGTTTACTGATATTTTAGGCGGCGTTTTACTCGGTTCAGCAATCTTAATGCTTGTCGTACTTTCGTATAATCGTCAATCTGAAAAACAAATTAATCCTTTTGGCTTGTTTTCAACAATTTGCATTGCCGTACTACTTTGCTATTCCATCTATTTTTCTCTCAACTATCAAAAATTAAAACATAACTATGCGCAAGTTGATTGGCCTATACATACCATTACTTTAAATTCTTGGTGGTTACAAAAAGGCGATCATTTGCCCCGTTATCGAATTAATCGTTTTGGCTTTGCCCAACAACTTTTAAATCTACAATGGATAGGAAAACTGACAGATATAAATGATTTCTTATTAAAAAATGGTTGGGAAACACCTCCTAAAACAGATTGGATTACTGTTTTGCATAGAGTCAGTGATGTACAAAGCGCTGAACATTTACCTATTGTTTCGCCACTCTATCTTGATAAAAAACCGGTGTTAGTTTTAACTAAACATACTTATAAAAAACTCATCGTACTACGTCTGTGGAAACCTGATGTCATTATCAAAACCTCCAACCAAAACTTATGGGTTGGAACGGTTGAAATTGTGCCACGTACTTATAGTTGGTTATTCAAACCCAACCGTTCAAACAACGTGAATCTTTCAGCTGCTGTTCTTTTTAAGATTTTTCCAAAAGATGACAATATTAAGGAAATGAAAATTAACAACACCCGTCGGCGACATGGTGAACGTCAATCAATGGTGTTAATCAAACCCAAAAAATTGTTATAAAATCTTATCTAGCCAATGTGACAATCTAAGCGCTATAATCCTAAATTCGGCACTTGAACCCTACTGCAAGGACTTACTGCGCTGAATCTAAAAACTTTCTTCTTTTCTTTTTGGCTCACCGTACGGGTGAGTACTGCCTCGCCAAAAAGAAAAGAAGAAAGTTTTTATCTTCAACGCATTAAGCCCTCTCGCTACGGATTCTAGTGCCGAATTTAGGATAATCCAAAAATTATTATTTGAAAGCTTTAAGCGAGATCAATTATGTCTGATGCAACAATTCAATTATTATTTTTTAGTGCAAAAGCAATCATCATCGTGGTTCTAATTTTGATATTGCTTGCTGGAATTCTGATGTTATTAGGTAAAGGTCGCGAAAAAGTACGCGGTAAAATTTGTATTAAAAATTTAAACAAAAAATATTCTGAAACAAAAGAAACATTATGTGCAGAAATTTTGTCGAAAAAATTATTTAAAAAATTTATTAAAGAACAAAAAACTGCCGAAAAAAATCAAGCAAAAGAAGAAGAGTCTTCGCCGCGAAAAAATATTTTCGTCATCGATTTTCATGGGGATATCAAAGCATCCGCTGTTGATGCATTACGAGAAGAAGTGACTGCTGTATTAGGTGTTGCCAAACCTCAAGATGAAGTTGTGGTCAAAGTAGAAAGTGGTGGCGGAATGGTACACGCTTATGGTTTAGCTGCAGCACAATTGCAACGTTTTAAACAGAATCAAATTCCATTAACAGTATGTGTAGATAAAGTAGCTGCCAGTGGTGGCTATATGATGGCCAGTGTCGCTAATAAAATAATTGCAGCTCCTTTCGCCATCATTGGTTCAATTGGAGTCATTGTACAATTGCCTAATTTTCACCGACTATTAAAGGAAAAAAATATTGATTTTGAACAATTAACAGCTGGCAATTTTAAACGCACTTTAACCATGTTTGGACATAATACAGAAGAAGGTCGTGAGAAATTACAAGAAGAAATTGAAGATATTCATAACTTATTTAAAAACCTTATTCATCAAAATCGCAATCAAATTAATATTGATCAAGTTGCAACAGGTGAACATTGGTTAGCAACGCAGGCGATGGAATTGCAGTTAGTTGATGAGTTATCAACAAGTGATGATTATTTGATGGTGCAAAGTAAAACAGCTAATGTGTATGAAATTAATTATGAGGCTAAAAAATCGTTTCTTGGCAAACTCACATCTGGTGTGAATGCACTTAAGAATAACCTAATGGAAAAAGATTTCTTTATCCGAAGTTAGAAAAATTTATTTCTTTAGTTCCAATGCTATCAAAATGCAAAAAAAACCATTTTCTTAAAAAATGGTTTTTTTTAATACTTTCATGAGTTTTTATTTTTTAAATTCAATAAAAATAATTTTTTTTAAAGTTAGAATTCAAACCAAAAAAAATAATTCGTTTAAAAGAAGCCACATTTGTTTTTTTAATTTTCATTTAAAAATGAAATGCTCTTTTAAATAACAAAAATGGCAATAGAAATATAATGTTTGATAAAAAATTTTTAAAGTTTTATTGTGAAAACTGATCTTAATTTCTTAAAAAAAATGCGATTAACACAATTTTTTCAATTAGATAGTTGCCATTCTAAAATTATTGAAATAAAATAAAGCCTGTTGGTTTGATATGATCTGTGACGGACAAGATACTTCAACCCTCAATGGACATTAACTTAAACGGAAGAAACGACTATGAAAAAATCACTGCGATTATCTGCAATTTATCTAGGCGTAATATCAGCTTCAGTATTAGCAACCTCTGTTGCCTTCGCACACGGTGCTAAAGGTGAACATGGTAATTACAAAGGCGAGCATTTTGCTCCATGCCCTCCTCCATGCAAAGTTTTAATGGATGGTTTCTATGTGGGTGCTCAAGCTGGTTACGACTCTTATAGAATTCGTGACGAAATTAATGACGAAGGTTTCGGCTTTGGTCCACAAGCTGACACTGTAGTCAATGCAACTGGTGCTGTTGGCGGCTTATTCTTAGGTTACGGCCGTTACATGCCAGAATGGTATAACTTATACCTCGGCGTTGAAGTGTTCGGTAATGACAGTGCTGCTAGCGTTAACTCAGATGTTGGCCACCATCATCACCACCACCTTTCCTCATCCTCCTCAACTGTAGTTCCATTCTTCTTTGGTGGAAATTTGGAACAAGAAATTACAGCTAACTGGAGCTGGGGCGTAAGCGTATTGCCAGGTATCAAGATCAATGACAGCACACTTGCTTATGCTAGATTAGGTTGGGCTGCTCATAACTTGAAAGTGGAAAATGAGTTTGATCATCACTATTTACTTAGCTCAAGCTATCCATATGGTTTCGCTGGTCGCCATCATGATGATGATGACGATGCTAACCACTGGTATAGCGGCTTTGCATATGGTTTAGGTATTGAATCTGTTATCTGCCAAAACTGGAGCGTTCGTGGGGATTACACCCATACAGATTTAGGCAGCCATGACGTTGGTTCAACATCATTGCATCCAGCTGATAACCAATTCATGCTGAGCTTGATTTACCACTTCGATTTAGGCGGAATTTTCTCCTAATAATCGCAAAAAAGGGTGTGTACGAAAGTACACACCCTTTTTTTATTGCCAAAATTTTTGATAATCCCATCTTTAGTTGTAATTATTGACCATTCTTCCAGCCTACGCCGTATGAAACCTCTTTAGTTCCCTTCCAGCTAAACGAATTTTTGCTTAAATCTTTGCATTTAAATGTCCAATGTGCTAATTTGCGCGCAATTTATAACTATAACATTATATTTTAAATTATGCCCACATACGAACTATACATCCCAAATATGGTTTGCCCAGCCTGTGTGGCGCCGGTTAATGCGTTAAAAGAATTAAAACAAGTAAAAAGTGTAACGCCCAATTTTGTGGGGCATGTGGTTATTGTCGAATCAGATGAAACGCAGACAACCGACGACAAATTTATTGAAGAAATGCAAAAACAAGTTGATGACATCGGTTTTACTTGTGAAACGTTATTAGAAACGACACCATCAACATTAGATCCTGATATTGAATCAAAACAAATCGCACATGAATTAAAAAAACGAACTCTTACAAAAAAATTAATTCGTAGCTATTGGATAAAAGGCATGGTAGGCGTCTTATCTGGATTAGGATTATTAGCGCTATCCATTTTTGGTGTGGGCATACCCTTGGTCGGAATGATGGCTATTGGTGGCATAAGCACTCTACTCACTTTATATTTTGGGAAAGAAACCTATCAACAAGCCGCTTTTAGCCTAATCAAAGCTAAAACACTTTCCATGGATTCATTATTTAGTGTCAGTACTATATTAGCTTTAGGAATCTCTTGTGTATCATTGTTTGTACCTGGACTCCCTATGCTGTTTGAAGCAGCTTTATTAATTTTGGGATTTAAAAATGTAGGAAAAGCCATTGAAGAATCCGTTAAAAATGAAATGACACAGAAATCATTTCGTTCCTCAGCCCCACCCTCAATTCTTACACAGCTCACACCCGAATTATCAAAAGAAATCGCAATCGCCAATCTTAGACCGGGTAATATTATCATAGTAAAAAAAGGACAAATTGTTCCAGTCGATGGGATATGCTTAAGTAAAAATAAAACGATTTACAATACAATAGTAACGGGTAGAACCGTTCCACAATTCGTTACAACAAATGATTGCATTTATGCCGGTTGTAAAGTTCCTGATGATGTAGATTATATCAAAATTCGCGTCACAAAAAATGTAGCCAATTCTTATCTTGCCTTTTTAGATAATCGTATTAAATTAGCTGAGCAAGAAAAAGAAAGATCGAAAATAGAAGTTACCGCAGAAAAAAGTTTAAAATATTTTATTCCTATCGTTTTTGGTATCGCAATTATCTCTGCGATTTTTGTGGGTGCATTTTTATCCCCACTCGCCGCTGTTCAATGTGCTATTTCTGTGTTGGTTTCTGCTTGCCCCTGCACTTTAGGCTTAGTCACTCCTCTTGCAATTAAAACTGGCATGGCAAAAGCTGCGAGCAAGGGCGTTTCCTTCAAAAATGGAAAAAGTATTGATGCAGCTGCAGATATTGACACTGTTGTTTTTGATTTAAATGGGACGTTAACGACAGGCGTTATAAAAGTAACAAAGTCCCATATCCCAAGAGATATATGGCCACAACGTGCAAAAATAGAATCGCTATCTTCACATCCTATTGCTAAAGCAATACATCAATTTGCATTAGAAAAAAATTATCCATTAAAAGAATTTAAAGATTTTAGTCTAGATAAATCGCATCATGCTGGAATAAGCGCTGAAATAAATAGTGAAACGTTTGATATTGGTAACAGTGAATTAATGGCTACAAAAAAAATTGCGACAACAAAATATGATGCTGAATTGAAAAAAACAAATGCAGAACATATTATTTATATTGCTAAAAACAAAAATCTGATTGGATATATCTTACTTGAAGATCCATTACGAGATGATGCAATTGCAACAATTAGCGAATTAAAAAAGCAAGGCAAAAAAATTCATATATGCACAGGTGCAGATCCTATTACTACACAAAAATATGCAAATAAATTGGGAATTCCTCCAGAAAATATATGCGCTAAATGTGTCGGTGATTCAAAAGATGAGTCTGCTAATTCTAAAACAAAATATATTCGACATTTAATGAGTCAAGGCCATAAAGTTGCTATGGTTGGGGACGCAGCTAACGATGTCACTGCTGTAGCAACGAGTCATTTTGGTATTGCGGTAGCATCCGCTTCAGGAAATAGAGAGACACAAGCCAATGCTGCAGCTGTCATCAATCAAGGTTCTTTGTGGTCCATAGTGAATGCTTTCTCAATTGCCAATCAAACTATAAATAATATTAAGCAAAATCTTTGGATTAGTATTGGTTATAACTTAACAACTATGATTGCTTTTAGCGGCTTATTGGTAGCCATTGGCTTTGCAGTGAATCCCGCATTAGGAGCCGCTTTGATGATATTGCAAACTGGTATTATCTTGATG
Organism: Gammaproteobacteria bacterium; assembly: GCA_025451335.1. Taxonomy (GTDB): domain Bacteria; phylum Pseudomonadota; class Gammaproteobacteria; order DSM-16500; family DSM-16500; genus JAJPGW01. Next base: position 460 of record JANWKO010000026.1, on the reverse strand, counting down.
AATGTAGAGCGTTTCAAAAGACAAGCAACGCCCTTACTAACAAAAACTTTAGTTCAATCTACTAATCCTGTTTTGCAATCTACTGATGGCTATTTAACGAAATCTGTTTTTAAGACAAAGAAGAAATGTGAATGTCAGCCGTGCAAAACGCAAGCTATCGACACAAGGAAGCCTCAACCTGATGACTCAAGTAAGCCTCATCTTCTTAAGGAAGATCAATCCAGTCCTGCCATAACTTATGGAACACAAGAAAAATGTGTTAGGTTTTCTGCATAAAATTTATCATAAAACTAGTATCCTGATTTCAAAGAGAATTTTTATTTTCGTTATTATTCAAAAAGTTAGTTCATAGCATTCTCTGTCCGAAACAATGTATAATAAAAATACAGGACAAATTGCGAGGTGAATCTTATGAAAAACCTAAAAAGAATAGCACTAGTAGGATTGGCCTTAGGTTCAT
>JANWKO010000025.1 GCA_025451335.1 Gammaproteobacteria bacterium | reverse complement strand
GGGGTCATGTCTTGACTGTTGACCAATACGTTTGTTAATCAGTCAAGACTTGACCCCACCCCTACAAATTACCCACGATAAGACATCCGTCTATGCAAAGATATAATAATGGAATTAAGCAAATCTTGGCGAATAAGGCGGCGGAGGCGCGCTGGGTTCCGGCATTTTGTTAATTTCCAAGCCCATACCATCAGTCGTACCAGGTTCATTCGCCTTACAAAAAGAACTTCCCTCATCAGAAGCTAATGAAGATTCTTTGCTACCTTCTGGTTGCATAGGAATATTTGCTTTGAGCGCCGATTTACTCAAATTAATCATTTGTTTCGATGTTCCTTTACGCATTCCATTACAAAATAGTCCAATACCACTTACAATCATCGCTGAACCTAACATAATTCCAGCGGATGTCAGCAGTGAAGACAATCCTAAAGAAACTATTTTCGTGACTGTACTTCCAATGATGAGCACCGCCCCCAAAAAGGCAAGCAAAAATCCTCCTACTTTTTTGGCAGCAGAGGGCTGGCCATTATTTTCTAAATGAGCCAGTTTAATATAGTCATCTTGTATATTTTTTTGCAAAGGCGTTTCTAATAATTGACTAGTTTTGTTTAACACCTTCGTGCAAAATTTAATATCTTGATTTTTTTCTACATTCATAGCGTTTTTTACAGCTAAGCCCGTCGATTTGACTTTATCCAATTCTTTGGAAACACCTCGCGGAATGAAATCAAGTCTAAGTTGTAACTTTCTGCTTGCTTCATCAAAGGCGTCAGATTCTATCTGATCCAATTCATCTTTTGTTAAGTTATGCATTTCATGCTGATGAGTTTGTTTAAATTGAAAAAATTCTCGCATGCATTCATTTGGATCACGATAAGTAGTACCTAAAATAGACATGATTGCTTGTGCAAAAAGCATATTGTCCTCTTGATCATCCACTCTGTCTAAAAAATTCCATAACAATCCACATAATCGTAGATATTTTTTTTGCGCTAATTCGGAATCTATATGTGCTGAGGAATATTGTCCAGGTTGATCATCATTCATGTTATTTATAAAATTCATTTTATTTTGCAATTCTATTAAACAACTGCGAATAACATTGCTTTGATTAGCGGGATAATTCTCATCATAGTTTTTAAATTCTCTTAAAATCGTTTGCGACAGATTTATTAATAATTGTTGCGGATTTTCACGATTCATCATGAGATAATAATTCGATTCCAATGAGTTTTTTCGCTTTTCAAATTGTTGTATAGCTTGAGTGATGCTAGAAATAGTCGAAGATTCTATATCAATATTTTTTTGTAATTGATTGCGCTTTGTTTCAAAGGGTTCTTTATCACTGCGTTGCTGTTTCAATTTCACCTGTAAATCATCTATGTTTAGATTGTCAGTATATTCTTTTGCTTGAGATTTTAAGAAAAAAATTCGATTTTCTAAATTTTTTATTTGCTTGTTGATTTTTGAAGCTTGCAATTCATTCGCTGAAATTTCATCCATTAATCTTTTTTCAGTGATTGCTAAGGGACTTTTTTCATTGAAACATTGTGTTAAATCAAGACGTAACTGAGAAATATCAACCATCCCAGCATTAACCTTGTCTTGAATTGAATAATATAAAAGTCGATTTTCTGCCTGGCGAATCTCAAGAAGAGTCGTATTCACTACGTTTTGATGATAATGAATATTATTTGAAATTCGATCTCGCTCTATTTGCATACTACTTTGTTCAGACAAAAGAGTATCTAATTGACTTCTCAAATCTGAAATGCGCAATCTTACTGCGACATCACCGATGAGATGAAGGCCTCCGCCAATCACTTTTAAAACGCTAGGGACTTGATGTTGATGATGTGGACTATGGTGGTGATGCCTTCCATGATGAAAATGATGGGCACTGTGCGACATATCATCCATGGATTTTTGAAACTCAAGGCTCTGCAGCTCAGATTGAACAGTATTAATTCGTGCACTTTTGGAACTAAGCTCGTCATTAATTTTATAGAATTGATTATTTAGATTTCCTAGTGTGTTTTGCTGAGAAATAATTTTTGCTCTGCAAGCTTCTAAATTGAGCTGTGTTTCTTTAATTTCAATTAAGTTTCGCAGCCGACTTATATTTTCATCAATAGGGAAAATTTGCGCTTTGATTTGATTTAATTGGGGCATTAATCTCCCCAAAGTCATTTGATAAGGTTTCATATCTTCACTTAATTTATCAATGGATTGGGTAGATTGAATAATTTCTATTTGTGCTTGAATACCCTGAATTTTCTGCTCAATGGGTTGAATTTGAGCTTTAACATCCCTCAACTGAGAATCTACGGCAGACAAAGAAGTTTGATGTTGGCTTTTTTGTGCGCTATGATTTTTTATTTCCTCATAAATTGATTTAAGTTCGGCTTGCCAAAGAGTGATTTCTTCTTGTGTATATGTTTTATTTTGGATGGTTCTATCAATTGTTCTTCCTTGCATGGAGATGACCTCGATTCTAGTAATAGGTGAATAATATCACTATGATATTAGTCGTCAAAGAAAAGGTGCCAATATTCTCCAGATCATGTCCAAGTTACAAACATTAAAACGCTAGATGTCGCTGCACTTCAAAACTTGAGAATATCTCTTTATGGCACTTCTCACTCAAAGCTGCTGCTTGTTCCTTAACCATAGCCTGTGGGGCAATTCGACTAATGACAGAACATGCTTTAGCAATTTCTTGAACAACCTCCGAACTCTGTTTTTGATGAACAATGTTGGGCATTATCTTCTCTCCCATCTCTCGAAGTATTGTCTGAATTACCTGCCTCAGTGATGCAATTTGACTACGTTCTTGTTCTAGATTTTTATCTGGCAAATATCGCATTTTTAATTCATTAAATTGAAGTTCAGAGTATTTATCGAGTGCTTGCAACCATCGAATCATATATTTTATTACCAGCTTGTCATCTTGATGGGACAAAGCACCTCCTTGTAATTCTTGATGAGACTTGATTAAAACAGATTGTGATGCAGCTATGGTAGTGAGCGAGGATAGGTTTTTCTGAAAAGCAATTACATTTCGTTTTGCACTTTGCAAAGTGATTTTATCTAAAATAAATTTTTTTTCTGATTTTTTGTCTTTTATCATATTGACAAGAATTGAGTTAATATTAATTGGCAAGTTTGTTTTTGCGGAAGAAAAAGTTTCTATCGCAGAAATAACTTCTTTATCCAAAGGATGCTTGGTTTTGTAATTAGCCATAACCTTCTCGAATATCTCGAAAGGAAGTACTAATCGCAGAATAGGAGTCACTTTTTCGATGAAATCATAGCTTAAATGGCAATTGGCGGATCATTTTTCAATTCGAAGATACCGATGCCATTTTAGTAGATTACATCGATTACCATTGAGAGGCCTTTTATGCTGATGCACAACCCACCTCATCCTGGACGTCTTGTACGGCGTATGTTAATTGAAGGAGCAGCACTTTCTGTAAGCGACGCAGCAAAAGCGCTCGGAATAGGAAGAGTTACACTTTCCAAATTGATTAATGAAAAATCTGGAATTAGCCCAGAAATGGCGGTTAGGCTTTCGATAGCATTAAATACGAGTAGTGAGATGTGGATAAATATGCAAAGTATGTATGATTTGTGGCAAGCTGAAAAAAAGAGAAGCAAACTTCGTCTTCGAATTAAGAAAATTAAAAATTATAAAGCAGCAGCTTAAAATACGTGAGCCCATCACCCAATATTTCTGCAAGCAAAATTCTTATGTTTTGTAAGTTAATGTTTGGCCGGGTTCTGCTGCATCAGGAATCTCAATTAAAGTTGCTGTTTTAAAAATACTTGGCTTTGCAGCGTGATCTGATTGAAAAGATATTTCTAAAGGTGAACGTTTAGATTCATCTGGTACTATTGTATAAACTGCTCCTGACTCTGATTTTTTTATGCCCTGCATAAGTGAAAGAACTCGAACTGCAGTATCTTTGTGTTCTTTGTCGGATTTTTCAGGTGATTCTAATTTTGAAAAACTCGGCAATCTTATTGATTTTCCAAAAGAAAGATATGACATCTCGAATGCGCTATCAACAATCTTATCACCCACTATTTTTTCAACTAATTCGCGTTGTTTTGCATTCGCCAGACATAAAAGATAAAGATCGCGCTTATCATCATCATTTAATGATTGGCATGCCTTTGAAGCATCTAAAGGATGGTTTTTTCGAATCGCTCGGACAGCTTCTAGATATCCTTTAACACGTGGATTTGATGCTTGGGAGATATCAAAAGTCGATTCTGATAATGTCGCCCCTTTTGCTAATACTTGTTTAACTGCGTCTATATTTCCTACTTTGGTTGCTGCATTTAGAACTTTTGATGGATTAATAAAGCCAAAAAACTCCCATAATTTAGCAAAAAAACCAAATCCTTTTTCTTCGAATTTTATGGGATCGTAATAAGGAATCAATTCTTTCACTATGTTATTACGTTTTTTATTAAGGGCGTCGCATAAGATTTCGTCACATTTTTCTTTAACTAAATCGCGAGCCGGTTTGTTATTTTGAATCAACTCTTTAAAAGAAGTTGCATTATTTAATTCTACGACTTTATTTAAGTCATTTAATGAGAAAGGTTCAATTGAAAGTTTTTTTTCTTCAGTCTGTTTTGTTTCGAGCTTGGTTGATTTGGACTGAGGTACAACCCCATTTATTTTCAACTTACCTGGAGGATAACCTACACTCAATAAGTATTTTGCTAGATCATAATGTTTTCGTTCAATGGCAAAATCCACTTGAAAATTTTTTGAATGATCGAATTTTTTTAAATTAGCCTTTTCCATTAAAATTTTTAATATTTTGAAACGATCTTCAAAGCTTAGATGATCTGAATGTTTCGTCACTTGATAAATAATAGTGTCTCTAAGATCATAACTCACATACAGAACGTCAGGATCATCATGATCGTGTGGTGCTTCTGCACCATATTCAATAAGCAACTCAATAAATTGAATAGCTTTTTCTAGAGTTAGTTTTTTTTCATGTAGGCGTTGAATAACGTAATTTAAAGGATAGATAGAGATACAAAAATTAGGATCCGTTTTATAGTAATCATCAGTATCAGCATTTGCTAAATTTTCTTTTAGTAAAAGCCTAGCTAATTCGATATTATCCGTTTTTATAGCTGAAAAAATATACGGGATCGGCATCTTATCACCCGTATGAAATTTAAATTGAGAAATTTCAGAATCTTCATACCCTAAAGCAATTTCTCTTGTGAATATTGACGAATCTTTACTACTGAAAGGTGATGGTGATCCCCAATCTAACGAATATTTTCGTAAATCAAGCATTCGTTTTCCGATATCGGTATATGTGGTAAGAAGACGAATTAAAGCTTGATTATTATGTTTAACTGCCCAATTCATTAAAAGACATTGAATAATGTAACGATCTTCTACATTCATATTTTCGTTGATATCTTTCCAATAATTTTGAAAAAAGAATTCTAAAAATTCAATATTATTTGATTTCGCTGCTTCAAAAAGAGCATTATTATAAAATGTTTCTTGCTTTTCTTTTAAAACTTCTATATTCCAAGGATTCGCGTCATGTTGTAATAGCAATTTAATTATTCTTTTCTGTATTGCTGTGTTTGTTTGTATTTTTTCTTCATCAAAATCTGCATCAGGATATTGCAATTGTACGGCATACATTAATGCAGACATTTTATTATGATCTAGGTAATTAACACGTGGATTCTTAATTTGGAATGTCCCAAGCCTGTTTTTATCTAATAACCATTCTACCGCCCATTCATTTTGTTCTTGAACAGCTATGATCAGTGGGGTTCGTCCTAATTTATCTAAAGCATGATCACCGATGTGAGGAAATTCAGCAAAAGCGCCAGACAATTTATTAATGACAGTATCTCGATCTTTGTCTTTAGTTTCTCTTATTGCTTGGATTAGAATATTTTCTCTAGCACTGGTCATTCTACCTCTCCTCTTAAATTTCCCACTAATTTTTTTTCGTTTTGTTCGCAAACAGAACAAAAACAAAATTTTTAAACAGAATCATAGCTACTATAAAAATGGAAAGCAAATGAATTTGCCCCCCATTAAATGCATTGCTGAAGAAAAACTGACATTAAAATTAGGTATACAATATAAACTGCCAATGGCAGATAGCATTATTTTAGCAACTGGCATGGCCCATGAAGCAACAGTTTGGACGCAAAATGCAGATTTTGAGGGACTTCCATTTGTAAAATATGTTGAAAAGATGAAGTTCTAAAGGTTAACCCACGGCAATTTTTTGTTTTTCCGCTATTCCACTTGCTATCAATCGTCTCGGGGCAACTCTACCATCATCCAAAATCTCTCCCACCCCCATGAATCCATCATCCGAATAGAGTTTTACAGAACCTTGAGTGGGTAAATGAGGAACCATGATAGATTGACCAGTCCGTAAGTAAAAAGCTGAAGAAGTGGACAATTTCACAGAAGGTAGT
>JANWKO010000024.1 GCA_025451335.1 Gammaproteobacteria bacterium | reverse complement strand
GATGCTGATCTTAAAATTCGTGACGAGAAAAGATACAAAATGGTTTTTACAAAATTTGAAGAACTTAGAGTCGAAGAAAAAGGATATAAAATCTTTGGACGCAAGCTAGCAAAGTGGAGTGGATATCGGGAAAGAACATTAGCGCACATCAAAAATCAATTTATTAATCATCCTGAAATTTTCATTAATAATTATCATGAATTTGTTTTTTCTAAACTTTATCCTAGAGTGTATAATTTTTATTTTAATAAAGGATTGTATAATCCTAATCAAGATATTAGTTTTGTATATGACGAAAAATGTCAAAACTATTATTCGAAAGAAGATATTAAAAAAGAATTGCTTCCGATCAAGAAGATCAACCGATTCCTACTCCTGCACAAGTTCCTGCCGCAGAAATATCTGGTTCAGCAAGTGCACTTTTTTCTAACTTTGAACGCCAAACCAAAGTGCCTGCACAACATATAAGTGATATTGCATCTGTATCTGACTCTCAATCTCAAAAGAAAGTGCCTGTACTACATATTAGTCATGTGGTGAAACCATCAAGTCGCGCAAAAGATGCTGATAAGTTAGCACAAGTTTTAGAACAACATGAAGAAAAATACCCAAAAGAAGAAGCGCTCTCACCCCGATCTGAAGTGGATCAAGATGTTGGAGAATATGTTGAAGAACTTGACCTTTCCCGGCGCCAACAAGATGAAGGCACATTTAGTGATGATGAGCAAAACGAAGAATATGATGAACAGCGGGATGCTCAACCTCTGCTAGCTAGGTCTAGAACATTTTCCAACGTAGCACGACTCCAAAATCCTACACCTGATAACCAACCTCAAACTGTTGATCCTCAAACAGAAGATGAATCAAGAATTAGAGGATCCAGCTTCAAATCTCATGAATCATTTCAGGATAAATTTACAAAATCAAAATCTAAAATTGAGCCTGAACAGAAAGCACACCTTGCAAAAAGGAAGGCTTAAGCACCCTATTGCATAAACCACCCATGACTCACAACCAGTGACTGGCCCGTTAATGCATTATCTTCAAATGCCGCGAAAAATAACGCTACATTAGCCACATCATCTGTCGTCGTAAATTCATGGTCGACGGTGTCTTTCAACATGACCTTATTAATAACATCTTGCTCGCTGATACCCAAATCTTTAGCTTGTTGCGGAATTTGTTTTTTAACGAGAGGGGTTTCTACATAGCCTGGACAAATAACATTAGCTCTTACTTTATATTTAGCACCTTCTTTCGCAACGACTTTGCATAAGCCAATTAAACCATGTTTTGCTGTCACATAAGGCGCTTTTAATGGTGATGCTTCTTTTGAATGCACGGATCCCATATAAATCACACTGCCACCTCGACCTGATTTATACATGGAACGAAGACAAGCACGTGTGGTAAGAAAAGCCCCATCCAAATGAATGGATAAAAGCTTTTTCCAATCTTGTAGAGACAGCTTATCGATAGGGTCAATATGTTGGATACCCGCATTACTCACTAAAATGTCAATTTCACCAAACTTTTCAATAACTTCTGCCACGCCTTTGTCAACTTCCGATTCATTTGTCACATCCATTTTTACTGCAATGGCTTTTCCTTTATTTGCGAGAATTTCATCAGCTGTTTTTTGTGCGTCATCTTTATCAAGATCTGCAATAACAACTTTTGCACCTTCTCTAGCAAAGACTTCCGCTATCTTTTTGCCTATACCACTGGCAGAACCGGTGACAATAGCTACTTTGTCCTTTAATTTCATGATAAGCTATTCCAAAAAATGTGAACAAAAGTGATCACTGTTTTTATTCTTCCCCTGAACAATTTACAACCCTTTCATATCTGAGAAACGTGACGTTTCCCGCTAAAGTCGGAAAATTTAAGCTTACACAGCTGATTGATTTATTATAACAAATGATTCATTCTTTCCTGACGATTTTATTGTCAAAGTAATTGTCATTATTTTATTTACAGATTATTAATTGACCTATTCATTTTTCGAGTCCCGCTATACAAATATTTGTTGAGGTATGCAAACTGCTAGAGAAAAAAAAGCGTAGGAAAAACGCGAAATTAATTTATGTTAAAGTATCACTATGGACAGTAAAAAACATCACAAAATCTGGAAAATAATTACCTTGATATTTCTATTTCTTTTATTTCTTGTTTCATTCATGAGTTGTTTATATATCAATAATAAAATTACGACTGGAGAAAAGCTGTTAACCACTGGACAAAAACAGTATGCAAATGGACAACAATTACTAAACTCAGGCAAAGCGAAATTAGCTGCTGGCAAACGAAAATTATCTACTGCCAAAAGTATACATGGTTTTTTTAAGCAAATTCCAATTTTTGGTGTAACACCTGCAGGTCTAGTAGGCCAAAAGGTCGTATCTGATACAGGGAAACATTTCATAAAAGAAGGCGAAAAAAAAGTTGCTCACGGTGAGAAATTGGTTGCCGCAGGCGAAAAGAAACTCAACACAGGTGCAGCGCAACTCAGTCAAGGTGCAGAAAGTTTAGCACATGCCAAACGCATTCGCATGACATGTGGAATTGCTGCTTTAATATTTTTTTCTTTAATGATTGCCTTAATCTTTTATTGGCGTAAAAGGCTATTCAAGTAGTCGTTCCGATGTGAATCATGCATTAAATACACGCTTTAAATTCATTTATTAACCTGAACTGATGTTAATAAATTTAATGTATAATATTTGTATCACCTTAAGACAAGGAGGAATCTATGTCTCTTTATCTTGTAACGGGAGGTTGCGGATTTATTGGTTCACATCTTTGTGACTATTTAATAGAAAAAGGTCATAAAGTCAGAGTGTTAGATAACTTATCTACAGGAAAAATTGAAAATATACCGCCATCTGTAGAATTCATAAAAGGTGATATTTTAGATAAAAATATCTTGAGTCAGGTAATGCAAAATGTTGATGGATGTTTCCACTTAGCTGCGATTGTTTCGATAATTCAATCTGTCGAAAATTGGACAGAAACGCATGAAGTGAATTTGACTGGATGCATTAATGTACTGAATGCCGCCAAAGGAAATGAAAACCAAAATCCTATACCTGTTGTCTATACTTCTTCTTCCGCTATTTATGGTGATAATCCGGAATTACCATTATCTGAAATGTCTGTCGGCTCGCCAATATCTGCCTATGGAGCTGACAAATTAGGTTGTGAATTTCATGCGAAAGTTGCATCCATTACTTTCAATGTCCCAACCAGAGGCCTAAGACTATTTAATGTCTATGGATCAAGACAGAGTCCTTCATCAGCTTATTCGGGTGTTATTTCTATCTTTGCAGACAGAATTAAAAATGGAAAATCGATCACCGTATTTGGTGATGGAACGCAAACAAGAGATTTTATATATGTTAAAGATATCGTGCGATTTTTTGCTATAGCGATGCAACATAATAAAAGTGGTTATGACATCATTAATGCCTGTACTGGCATTCCAACATCAATCAATGAACTTAACAAAATTTTATCAGATATATATGATTGCTCAACCCGAGTTGAATACGCACCATTCAGGACTGGAGAAATTAAATATTCTTTAGGAAGTCCACACAAAGCATTAGAGGAATACGGACTCAAAACACAGTACACATTAAAGCAAGGTCTACAAGATATGCTTGAATCTGTTAAAGCATGAAGCCTGTAATGATTCAGGCCTGCAACCTCTTGAAGAAGGTTTAACTACTGAATATAACGTTATGCCAACATAAAGGTTCGATATTCTAATTTATCAAATGCAGAATTCAAAAAATAAAGTGCTAGTAAATCAGTTATGAGAAGCGCTAAGGCAAAACCATAACCATAATAAAATACACCAAGATAATAACTTATTAAAGTCAATAAAAAATTAAGTACAAGAAATACAACGCTTAAAATAAACAATTCTTTTAAGCGATCTAAATAAGACAATAAATTAAATAATCCCATAAAAATGGTGAGTAATGCGATAGAAATAATATCAATTCTTAATAAATAAACATAAAGTGGGGATAAATGCAATAAATGTAATATCGGCTTAGCAAACAAAATAACAAATAACACAGTCAGTCCTTGATACCTTAAGACATCGTAAAAACATTGTCTTCCAGTTTTTACTAATTCATTATGCCGATCACGGATTTCTTGTAGAGTTGCACCTCGTCTAATATCTTTAAAATAAAGATCATAAATATAGGCAAAATCAGTTTCTATTCTATATAAAAAAACAGTTAGACCGGGAATCACAGTTAGAATTGCTAAAAACATAGGTGCATCATAAAGGGGCGATGCAAATAAATTGCCAATGACGGCAAATCGAGTTGAAGGAAAAATCCAAAATAAAATCTTATCAATCCAGAATGCTAAATTAGCCAGAAAGCTGGTAAAAACCAGAGAAATAAAAGTGTTTTTAGTGGAAAAATAATCCCATCGAATTAATTGATGCGTAGGATATTGTTTAAATAACAAAATTATCATGCCTGAAACTAATATAAATTGGCTTATATAAAACGCAAAAATTAACCAAGACAAGCCCAAATTAACAAACGTAATAGCGAGAAATCCCGATAAACAGTAAGACAAGATAAAAAGAAGCATAATTGCATTATAATATTTAAGTCCTGACAAAAGATTATTGCAAATCCAAACAATACATAACATGTTAAATGAAGCTGCCATGAATAAACGATAAAAAAAACTTTGATCTGGTACAAAAAAATAAGTTAACAGATAACCAATTAATCCAATGGTAATATTAGAAACTAGAATTACTGCAATTAAATTTGGACAAATATATTCAGATTTTTTTGCATAAATTTGGTCGGCAACAAATCTTGTAAAACTGTGTTGAAAAAAACCACTTAGAATCAACGTGCCAGCAATTAAATAGGTAAGTGAAGTAGCATATTGATTCGCTAAAACATCATAACCTTGAACATATTTAATGTACCAAACTGTTATTCCTATTGCAAAGATAGCAAAAATCCAAGCACCGACACTCAAAATAGCCGAATAGCCATATGCACGGACGAGATTCAAAAAAGATTGCTTTTTAAATATTTTTCTTAATTCAAACCCTATTCCGGCCACTGTTGATCTTCTCCTGATAAATTTTATCGAATTCTTCTAACATAGTTTTTTTGTTATAGTATGTATCAACACGTTTTATTCCCGCAGTTTGTGCTTTTTTCCACAGCTCTGCATTTGTCAACATTTGTAAAATGCCATCCGCTAACGCATTCGGATTCACCATGGGAACGACGATTCCGCAAGGACCGAGTTTTTTATCTTCTTCTGTTGAACCCATTATAATCTCAGGACAAGCACCCACATCTGTCACAACCGCAGGTACACCAGCTGCTAATCCTTCTAACAAAACTAAAGGCATACTTTCTGAAACTGAACTCAAAACAAGCAAGCCGATTTGCGGTAATATATCCATCAATTTACCATTTTGTAGGACTTTAATTTTATTTTGCAAATTCAAGAATTCAATATAATTTAAACACTCTTGTAGATATTCAGGTTCTTCATTACCAACCGGATTAATCCAAGCCTCAATATTATCATTTTTAGAAGTAACAATTTTAATTGCCGATATGAAATTTTTCACATCTTTGACTTTAACTACTCTACCTAAATAAGCAACAAGTTGTGGTATGTTATCTTTTCTTTTGGAAATTAATTTTTGATATTCATCGACTTCTATGCCATTAGAAATAATTTTCGTTTTTTCTTTAGGCGCACCATGTAAAAGTTGTAAATCTTGCGCACCTTTATATAAACTTGTAATTTCAAATGCATTTTGATAACAAATATTAGATAAAGTATCAAAAAATTGTGACCATAGTCCGTTAAGATAAGGAAGACTTTTAGCATCTTTTAACAGTGGATCAGGATTTGGCAAAAGTGAAGTTTGAAGTAGCTCAAGATTTCGATCTTTATGATATATACCATGTTCACTTAAAAGTAACGGATACTTCCATTTCTGATGGATCATGGACCCGAGTAAACCTGCATAACCAGTAGACGCAGTGTGAACCAATTTTACTTTTACACAATTTTCAACAATATTTGTTAGTTTCCAAAGTGGTGCGTGAAGATGGCGAATATTCCAAAAATAATCAATGAATGAAGGATCAGTACAGTATTTTGTGTACACTTCTGTAATATAATTCCAAGAATCTTCGCTAAATAAAAATTGTTTGTAATCGACACCATTTTTTGCCGACATCAAATCAGCTAAATTATCAGT
>JANWKO010000023.1 GCA_025451335.1 Gammaproteobacteria bacterium | reverse complement strand
TTAATATAGCTGCGAAAATTAATCAAGGTGCAAAAAAGTTCAATGTCGATATAAAAGGCGATATGGCTGCTGACATGGAGCATCAACAAGTCACCTTAGATAATTTTGCAGCGCAAATGGCGAACTTAAAGCTCACCGGAAAAATACATTTAACAGATCTGGATTCTAAGCCAAAAACCACAGGACAACTGCAGATTCATCCTTTTGACGCAAAAAAATGGCTCCAATCGATAGGTCAAGATGCTGGTTCATTGCAGACATTAAAAGATTTAAGTGGTGCTTTTGATTTTACTGCAACAGGCGGAATCAAATCAGTAATTTTACATGGTAATCTCAAAGTTGATGAAGCTCGTTCTTCGAAAGTGAGTGTCACCAATATTAATATGCAAACAAAATTGCAAGATGGAATATTGGAATTGTCACCTATGACGGCAGCTTTTTATCAAGGTAATTTAGATGGCAATGTGAAAGTGAATTTAAATAACTCTGAACCTCACATTACAATGCATGCTAAATTGTCTAATGTAAATATGGAACCTTTATTAGCGGATTTAGCTGCTAGCGAAAAATTAAAGTTATCGGGTACAGGTCATGTGGAATTGCAAGTGACGACATTTGGATCGGGTGATGACATCCTGAAAAATTTAAATGGTACGAGTCAAATAAAGTTAATGGATGGCACATTGCAAGGGGTTGATATAGGCTATTTATTAGCAAGTGCGAATGCGTTAGCCACTCGACATAGTCTTAAAGATAATAAAAATACCAATCAAACTCAATTTGGCTCGCTTACCGCAAACTCCACGATTCGCAATGGTGTAGTTGAAAATAAAGATCTTTATCTCAATGCGCCGCGCTTTGATACTCACGGTAAAGGCACGATTGATTTAGTGAATCAGAAAATTAATTACGTTTTACAAGCTTCAGCTAAACAAACCGATGACCAAGCTAAAAACTTAACTGGGGTTACTATCCCAATTGCGATTACAGGTAATTTAGACAAGCCAAGTATTAGCTTAGATACGGATGCATTGATGAAATCCATAGCGCAACAAGAAGTGCAAAAAGCGGGTGCAAGTTTAAAATTGCCTGGAAAATTAAAAATTAAAATTCCTGATAATGCGGGTGAGTTGTTGGGTAAATTTTTAGGACAATAGGTTATGACAGGGGTCAAGTCTTGACTGTTGACCAACGCATTGGTCAACAGTCAAGACTTGACCCCGAAAATAAGGATGTCAAATTGCGTGTTATTACTCTTAATTTAAATGGCATACGTTCGGCAGCTAAAAAAGGCTTTTTCGAATGGCTATTGCAACAAAATGCGGATGTGGTTTGCGTGCAAGAATTGAAAGCACAAGATCCTGAAATTGTTACTAAGGTATTAGAGCATCGAGGGTATCACTGTTATTTTCATTTTGCAGAAAAAAAAGGTTATAGTGGCGTAGGTATTTTTTCTCAAAAAAAACCAGATAATGTGATTACTGGTTTAGGATGGCCTGAAGCGGATCAAGAGGGACGTTATGTTGAAGCTGATTTTGGCAATTTAGCTGTGGTTTCACTCTATCTTCCTTCCGGCTCATCAGGTCCGCATCGACAAATTATTAAATTTGATTTTTTAAACCGTTACGCAAAACATTTACAAGAGCAACGCCAGCAATCACGTGAATACATTATTTGCGGTGACTGGAATATTGCGCATAAACAAATTGACTTAAAAAACTGGCGCGGTAATCAAAAGAATTCGGGTTTTCTGCCGGAAGAACGGGCATGGATGGATGAATTATTTGGTCCTTTAGGTTTTGTAGACGCTTTTAGACAGATTAATCAAGAACCCGACCAATATACTTGGTGGTCTAACCGCGGCCAAGCATGGGCTAAGAACGTTGGATGGCGGATTGATTATCAAGTGGTTACACCTGGGTTACAAGATAAGGTGGTATCCGCTTCGATTTATAAGGAGCAACGGTTTTCTGATCATGCGCCTTTATTGATTGACTATGATTTATGAGCGAGTCGTTGACATTTATTTTACTCAAAAGTGGAGGGTTTAGGCTCAGCCTAGCGAATTGTCAGCAGACCCTATTGATTTTTGTCACTTTTTTTCTTAAGACTTTTTTAAGCTGATATGCATATAATTAATAAAGAGTTCTAAATTCGTTTGTTGCGAAGGATTTTTAGCGAACTGAGTTGAGATATTAAATTTTTCCAGTAAGGATATCGGAGAATAAAAATGAACACTTTGGTTCATGAAATGGAAAAAGTTAAACACGCAAACAGCAAAGCTGGTTTTCAAGAAGCTTTGTTAAATTCAAATGTGCAATATATTTTGTACGAACCTAGCGTTGGGCGTCAATTATTTTTCAAAGTTGAGCGTTCTAATCAAGGTGCGGTTCAAGCCATTTTTTATGAAAATTTAGGGCGCGGCTTACCTGCAGCTGCTGATATTGAAGAAGCTATTATAGAGGTATCAGCTACCAATCCAAATTTATTATCAAATTCTGTTCAATTTAAAGACGTAAGTCGGCAGAAGCGGCTGCAAAGTTTTTATCAGGCGGGTGGAGAATTTAATTTTACTAACCCCGCTTCTAGTATAGGTATGTTTTCTGGTAAACAATCTAATAATGATGGCGATTCTCAATTATTGCCGCAAACTTTAATTATTCAAGCCATGAAGGATTTTGAAGCCTTTAAAAATTTTGACTTCAAAAAAACTATTGATGACTTAGCAAGAGAGTTGGAGAAGAAGCGCATTGAATGTGAGGATTCGCAGCTACGTTTGGGTAGTTAAGTCTATTTGTAATAATGATAAAAGTCGCCTTATTCAATTATCTTTTTTAATGCTATTTGTTGAATTAGCTTTAATTCGATGGATAGGATCGCAAATTGTTTTTGTTTCTGTCTTTACCAATTTTGTATTGCTAGCAAGCTTTTTAGGAATAGGTATAGGATTTTTGCGATCCAAATCAAATTTCAATTTGATATGCATTTCACCTATTTTGTTAGCCTTCCTGATTTGGTTATGTTATCAATTTCGATATCAATATGAGCCTGTGCTCGATCCTCTAACAAATGACTTAATTTATCAATTTGATGGATTTAAAGAAAATCGGTTACCTATTATTTTAACTTTACCTATTTTATTTATTGCAGTCACCTTTGTAATGGCATCTATAGCTGATGGCGTGTCACGAACATTTCAAAAATTTTTACCATTATATGCTTATCGGTTAGAAATTTTAGGTTCACTGTTAGGTATTGTCGCTTTTTCAATATTATCTTACCTGCATGCTGCCCCGTTTTATTGGGGATTGGTAATTAGCTTGCTTTTTATATTGATATTATCGTCTAATTGGAAATCAAATTATCTGTTAGCTTTTTTGCAAGTTGCTGGAATCATTATTTGTTTATCTGTTTTAGCGCAAGACTCATTCAAGTCTCTATACAGTTGGTCGCCTTACTATAAAGTTGGAATATATCCATATGATAATGGCAGATATGTAGTAAATGTTAATGGTATGCCGCAACAGATAATAGAATCAGTCGTTCAAAGAAAAAATAACAAACCCCTTTATTTTTATCCCTATCAATATAGAAATAAATCAACTTCTTTAGATAATGTGTTAATTATAGGCGCTGGGACAGGAGGGGATGTAGCGATTGCGCTATCTGAAGGAGCAAGACATGTCGATGCAATAGAAATTGATCCATTATTATATGAATTAGGAAAGCGATATCATCCAGATCAGCCTTACTCCAATCCCAAGGTGAAAATACATATCAATGATGGTAGAGCTTTTCTGCAAAAAACAACCCAATTGTATGATTTGATTATTTATGCAGTAACAGACTCAAGAGCTCTTCTTTCTTTTCAATCTTCGCTACGCCTGGAAAATTATCTCTATACGCTAGAAGGAATAAATAGTGTAAAAAAACATTTAAAACCAGATGGTGAATTTGCAATGTATAATTATTATGGGTCACCAGCCATCATTGATCGACTAGCTTTAACATTACAACAGGTTTTTAAACATTCACCTTGTTTTAATACTGCTGGTGAAAAGCTACATTGGTTTTCTGTCTTAGCTATTAGTCCTCAACAAACTTCTCTGCAATGTTCAACTTGGAGTTCTTTATCATCTCAATTTATCAGTCCTTCTACAGATGATCATCCATTTTTTTATTTACAGGAAAATAAGATTCCTTTCACCTATCTTATTGGATTATTTTTTGTTTTTTTGCTTTCTTTGTGTATTTTAAAAATATCTTCCATATCATTTAAAAGAATAGGAGATTATTTTGATATATTTTTATTAGGGACAGCTTTTTTACTTTTAGAAACAAAAAGTATTGTTACATTTGCTTTGCTTTTTGGTACAACTTGGTTTGTAAATGCGCTGGTATTTTTCGGCATTTTATTTAGCATTTATCTTGCGATTGAGGTGACAAATCGTGGTAAGCATATTTCTGCTGTTCTACTCCACCTAGGACTTTTGTTTAGCTTGGTGCTAGCATGGTTTGTTTCTACGAGTTATTTATTATCTTTGCCTTATTTGTTACGTTTTTTGGTTTCCACGATTTTAACATTTTTACCCATTTTTATCGCTAATTTGATTTTTACATATCGTTTTCGCAATGCATTACATCCAGCGCAAGCTTTTGGCGCGAATATACTAGGCGCGGTTCTGGGAGGATTGTTAGAATACGGAGCGCTTATAGTCGGGTATCAAAATTTATTAATTTGGATTGCAACTTTGTATAGCATAGCAATTTTATTAAAAAAGCAATTGTATAAAACTGCGTAAAAAGTATTACAGATAAACACTTTTCAATTTTTTACGCCCTAAAGCCTCGGGAAGAGATTTAAAACTGCTTAAGCAAACCAATATTCGCAAATGCGCTTCGGTAATCTAAATAATACGTTTTAAATCTCGATAAAAATTCTCACTTGCTCCAATAGCGAGCAGTATAAGAAAGTCATTTTGAAACGTATAAGCAAGCAAGGCTTCTTGTTTATTCATTTTAAATTTATAAACAAATACAGGGTTCAAGTCGCCTTTTTTTTGTTCGCCTATCTCTGGATTTTGGATAATTTTTTTAATTGCGTTATCAAGGTCGCTTATTTGATTAGAGTGAAGTTTTTTCTTTATTTTTGAAAAAAAAGGAGTTTGTTTAACCTTCAACGTTTTTTTCCTTCTCCAAAAATATAATCTTCAATCTCGCCCGCTTTGACTTCTTCTAAGCTAATTTTAATATCTCTTATCATTACATAGGGGAGGTCAGGATTATCTTCCGCGATTTGTCCAATCGATGCCCAATATTCAATTTGCCCTGCCATTGAGCGATTCATTGCCTTGGCACGTAAAGATGCTTTTTTTAAAAGATGAGCAGATAATTTTACTGCAGAAGACATTGCGCAAGCTCCAGTTATAATTCATTTTTAATTATACAACCTTTAGTTGCATTTTGAAACCCGCTCACTCGTGGCTAAGTGGCAAATCATAAAATATGGAAATAGTAAATTGGGATATGCAATTGATAAATTATTCAGACAAAACACTTTTTTGTTTATTAATTAATTCTTGAATACCATTCTTCGCCAACACAATTAATTGATCTAATTGGTCTTGCTGGAAGTTGTAGCCATTTTCAGCTGTTCCTTGTATTTCAATAAATCCGCCATGTTCAGTCATAACCACATTCATATCGGTTTCTGCTGTTGAGTCCTCTGAATAATCGAGATCAAGAATCGGTTCCCCTTTATAAAGGCCTACAGAAATAGAAGCGACTAATTGTTTGATAGGATTTTTTGTAATTTTGCCAATTTTTTGCAAATGCTGAACAGCATCAATCAAGGCAACACATCCCCCAGTAATGGAGGCAGTACGAGTTCCGCCATCGGCTTGAATCACATCGCAATCCACAGTGATGGTGTTTTCGCCTAATGCAGATAAATCGATAACAGCGCGTAAAGATCGAGCTATTAAGCGTTGAATTTCTTGCGTACGTCCGGCTTGCTTGCCTTTTGCGGCTTCGCGAGCCATGCGTTCATGGGTAGAGCGAGGTAACATACCGTACTCAGCGGTCACCCAACCTTGTTTTTTATCTTTTAAGAAAGGCGGTACGCCAGACACCGCTGTAGCTGTACAAATGACTTTCGTATCGCCAAATTCAACCAATACCGATCCTTCAGCATGTTTGGTATAACGACGGGTTAGACGTATTTCTCGTAATTCATTATTGGAACGTTTGCTGGGGCGCATGATTATTCCTCGCGTTATAGGGCTTGTAAACCGGGTTGTTGATAATTCTTCTATGCTGGTCATTATTTCGATTTGGCCTCAGCTTTGCCGGGCTATTTCGAATTCTGTTTCCAGAATAATGAGCAAATTTTATTACTAGATTTAGAATTATAGACGTAACTGAGCCGTATGGTAATATGTATTTAAAAAAAATCAAACCAAGAATGATTGAGGTGATGAAATGATACAAAGTATGACAGCTTTTGCGCGCGAGCAAAACCAAGGTAAATGGGGTAGCGCTGTTTGTGAATTACGCTCAATTAATCATCGTTATCTCGAATTAATGGTGCGTTTGCCTGATACCCTTCATGAATTTGAATCTGCTATTCGTGAGCGTATTCGTCATTATATAAAACGGGGTAAAATTGAATGTTATTTGCGTTATCAACCCGGTGACGTTGCAGGCACAGAAATTACCATCAATACACATCTGGCAACAGAGCTTTGTCTTGCTAATGAAACCATCGCAAAACTTTTAAAAAATTCTCCCACTATCGATACCATGGAAATTTTAAAATGGCCCGGTATTTTACAAATTGCAGAAGTTGATTTAGAAGCTATTGAAGATGAAATTTTGCAACTTGTCGAAAAAGCGTTGCAAGATTTAGTCTCGGCACGGGAACGTGAAGGCGAAGAATTAAAACAATTATTTTTACAGCGCTTAGAAGGAATGAAAACCGAAATAGCAAAAGTTCGCAAACTGATGCCAGAAATTCTTCATGAGCAACGCGAACGTTTGATAAAACGATTTGCTGATGCCAAAATTGAATTAGATTCAGGCCGGTTAGAACAAGAAATAGTTTTGTTCGCACAAAAAACGGATGTCATGGAAGAATTAGATCGGATTGATGCACATATTTCTGAAGTACGCCGTGTATTGAAACAAGGAGGAGTGGCTGGACGACGACTAGATTTTTTAATGCAAGAATTGAATCGTGAAGCCAATACTTTAGGAGCAAAATCGGTAAATGTGGAAACCACCAGAGCATCTGTAGAGTTGAAAGTGCTGATAGAACAAATACGTGAACAAGTGCAAAATGTAGAATAACTTCAAAATGCTAACTCCTTCGCGAGCGTTGGTCGCGAAGGAAGGTTAAGTAAAAAGAGCTTTAATTGCGTAAGAAGAATTATATTAAACTTTTATCAATCCAGCAGCACGTTTATATAAAATATCTTCATTTTGACCGCCTTGGTTAAGCAAGACAAGCAAAGTATTTGTCATAAGTTGTGCTGTTAATAGTTGATTTTGATTTTGTAACGATTGAATTAATAATAAATAAATTTGTGAGTTATAAATCAGAAGTTGACGAAGCACTACTGAAAGAGGTGCTTTGTTAACAAAATCAAACCAATTATTATTGGCATCCGATCCACCAGCAGCTTGCTGCATTAAAGTATTTTGCATAGAGGTTAGATTAAAATTATTTTTGTAATTGGCATAGACTTGGCTTAATGCGTAGACATTATAGGTTTGAACAGCAGTGATTGCATTGAAATAATTATTATATTTCGTATTATAAATACCGGCTGCCCAGGTAGGATCGGGTGTGATATGTGTCACATTGCCGCCAGAAGCATTGAGAACATAGTTTAAAGCGCTCATGTCTTTCGTGATAGGTATTGGAGGTTTTGGATTAGTATTGTTTCTAGGATCGTTTTGAAAGAATAGATTACCAAACAAAGTCTGATAAGAAAGATCATTGGCATTGGGTACTGTCGTTCCAGTAAAAGGATTGCCATTTTGATCTATAAAAACTGC
>JANWKO010000022.1 GCA_025451335.1 Gammaproteobacteria bacterium | reverse complement strand
GATTTATCAAACGGTGGATCCAAGAGTTTAATCAAACCATCCACTTCACTGACTAAATGATGATAAAGTGAGGTCGTGGCTTTTTTTGTTCGCATTGAATCTGCAGCGCTTGATAATACTGACCAACTTTGGGCAATGGAATCAATCCTACATTCCTTATTACTCGCAGATCCAAGCGGCGTACCATCATCAAAATAGGCACGACGGTACCATTCACCATCCCATCCTTGGTCTTCTATATGTTGTTGCAGCTTATTACTTTCCTCCTGACAGAATGCTGCGAATGTATCGTCACCATAACGTGCAGCAAGCGGGGCAAAGCGTTTAAGTACACTAAATAAGAAGAAGCCTAACCAAACACTTTCACCTTTCCCTGCTTTACCAACAAAATTCATCCCATCATTCCAATCACCTGACCCCATTAGTGGCAGACCATGTGTTCCAAATTTCAGACCGTTTTGAACAGCATGTACAGCATGTTGATACAAACACACTGCTTTGCTCCCGATTGTCGGTAATTCGTAATAAGATTCTTCGTCAGGTTTCAATGGGCGTCCTTGTAGAAATGGGATTTCTTCATTAAGAATTGCGAAATCGCCAGTTGCTTCAATATATCGACAAATCGCAAAGGGAAGCCATAAATAATCATCAGAACAACGTGTTCGCACGCCACGATTATATGGCGGATGCCACCAATGCTGAACATCGCCCTCTTCAAATTGATGCGCAGCGCATAATAATATTTGCGCGCGAAATAAATCGGGTGCGATGTGAGTAAGAGCCATGACATCTTGCAATTGATCACGAAAACCGAAAGCACCAGATGATTGGTAATAACCTGTGCGCCCCCATAATCTACTTGATAACAATTGATATACTAACCAGCCATTTGCTAATAGATTAACAGCAGGATCAGGCGTTGAAATTCTTATGCTACCAAATTTTTGTTGCCAAAATTGACGCACAGAAACCAAAGCCGCTTCCGCAGCCGTTTTCCCATGAAAACGTTGCAATAATTCTTCTGCGTCCGTCCTATTCTGTCCCGCTCCTAAAGTAAAAATAATTTCACGCGTGTGATTTTCCGATAAAACAAATGATAATTGAATAGCACCACAAGGATCTAAGCCTGCACCCACCTGTCCTGACAATTTCGTGCGTTTCAATGCATCTGGGTATTGAAGAGAGCCATTACGCCCGAGAAATTCGGTACGATCTCCTGTCACTGTACGCGCAGTTAATTCAAAATGACTTGTTGCTGCATCAAAAAATGCCGTGCGTTCACCAAAATCCGTGTTATAGCGATTTTGGGCTAAAAGGGCTCCGTTTTGTGATAATTCAGTCACCACGTGCATTGCATTCTTAGTCCGTAAATCACCTAATACCCAAGAAACATAACCTGTGACTGATATAAAACGTTGTCGCATGGAATCATTACGAATTTTTAACACGACAAACTTAATAGTTGTATCCAAAGCCACATACATCCACAGTTCTGAATGAATTCCGTCTTCAATATGTTCGAATACACTATAACCAAAGCCGTGTCGAGTCTGATAATCTCCACGACCACGACACGGCAATGCAGTGGGTGACCAAATTATTCCAGTTTCATCATCACGCAAATAAAACGCTTCACCAGATGAATCTTTTATCGGATCATTATCCCAAGGTGTCAGGCGAAATTCATGAGCGTTTTCAATCCATGTGTAACCTTGCCCACTCTCAGAAACTAGTGTGCCAAAATTGGGGTTGGCCAGTATATTAACCCATGGCGCTGGCGTTACTGCCTCGTCTGTCAACCGAATAATGTACTCGTCTCCAGCAAGTGTGAAACCGCCAAAACCGTTGAAAAATTGTAAATCCTGTGAAAAATTCAATAACTTGGGAGTAACATAACTTTGCGTTAATTTCCTGGGATTTAAGATAGGCATAGGAGGTGGACTTAAACGACGACGACCCAATTGTTCTTTTAATTTTCCGCGCTTATCTGACAGAACAACACGCGCTACTGATTGGAATAAGATGATATCTTCTGGCGGGACTTGCTCCGCTACGCGAACCACGATTGTACCTGCATGATCTGTTGAAAGTGTACTGGTTATAAAACTCATTATTTGATCTTGTAACGTTTGTCGATAACTGCTCCGTTCTTCATTTAAAATAACCAAATCAACAACCAGACCTTTGCTGCGCCAAAGAGCTTGTGCTTGAATTAATTGTCGAACTAAATCGATATTAACCTCATTTTCAATATGCAATAAAACAATCGGAAAATCCCCGGATATGGAATAACCCCATAAGCCAGACTGTCCGCGCTTATTACTGGTTAAAATACGTGGATCAGAACGGCGAGCCTTATTTGTGTAAATAACTGATCCGGCAAGTCTTCCATAGAGCTGTGCATTCTCCTCTGAAATGTTGAGCTGATGCAAAAGCACTTGATTATGCGTCCAAGCCAATCCGAAAATACGGTTTGCTAAACGACGGTCCTGGTATTTCTCCACTAGTCCTAAACAGAGCTGACGAGTATCAGCCATACCGGTGATCAAATCAAAAGTAACTAAAGCATCGGGGTCAAGCGTAACACGACATCGAATGGCGACAATGGGATCTAGTACTGCACCTTTAGAATTGGAGAGATCGCCTGGATTTATCATCGCAAGCGGCGTAGCTAATGTACGATCACGTCCGACAAAACGTGCACGATCCGTTTCAAATGACATAATAAAAGATTCTTCGCTATATACATTCAACAGGTGACATAACCAAGGTGGAATTTGATTTTCATCCTGAGGGCGTCGCATAGCCAAAATAGCATGTTGTTCTGGCAACAGCTCAGTTTCTACAAATAAATTGCTGAAAGCTGGTTGCGCAAGGTCTGCAGCTTGAGGGGCTAAAACAATTTCGGCATAACTAGTGAATTCAATCGTGCGTCGAATTTTAGCGCGATTATGGATGCGAAATCGACGCAATTCAATATCATCTTCTGGCGATACTACCACTTCAGTGTGAAGATCTAGACGACCATCACTTCGACTGAATTCGACGTGCGGCTCTGATAAGATTGATTTAAAATTCTGTACTGAACCTCCTGTTGGCTGATAACTAGTAGACCAAAACTGGCCTGTTTCGACATCCCGCACATAAGAAAATAATCCCCACTCATCGCAAGTGCTATCTTCGCGCCATCTTGTCACAGCAATATCTTTCCAGCGACTATAGCCTCCTCCCGCTTGTGTCACCATGACATGATATCGTCCGTTTGATAACAGTTGGACTTGGGGAGTTCGAGTATTTGGGGTATTAAAAGATCGCATCGATGTTTCAGTGGGAGTTGCAATGATATTCTTTGGTGCCTTTGGTATTTGTAAATAAGAAGCGTTTGGTTTGGGAACACGTTCTTGCAATAAAAGTAAAGTAGATTGAAATAGCGGATCAGAAACAAAGCGACGTTGCATGGGTTGATTATGCAAAAAATAAGAAAATGCTAAAAAACTCATACCCTGATGGTGTGCCATGAATGAGCGTACTAACACCCTTTTTTTATTACGGGGCAAGCGCGACAAAGTAAAGTCAATCGCTTCATAAAAGCCGTACTTACCTAAAGTTTTTTCTGTAACCAATCGTTGCAGATTAAGACAAGCCTCTTCGGGTGAAACCATTAATGCCATCACACTGGCATAAGGGGCTATGACTAAATCTTCTTCTAGACCTCGCTTAAGTCCTAAGCCCGGCACTCCAAATGCTCGATACAAATAATTAGATTGTGTATCCACCGCATGAAATCCGGATTCTGAAACACCCCATGGAATTCCATGTTGTTTACCATAATTAATTTGTTGACGAACTACAGCTTGATAAGTTTGATCAAGCAATGTTCCTGTATAGTTAGGCATCACCAGAAGCGGCATCAAATACTCAAACATCGAGCCACTCCATGAAATTAAGATGGGACCCTCTTCTCCCGATACTAACAGTCGACCTAATGCGAACCAACTTTCTTGTAGCACTTGTCCTTGGGCAATAGCAACAAAGCTACCAAGGCGAGCTTCTGAAGAAAGTAAATCGTAACAGCTAGAGTCACGCCGTTGTTCATCAACATTGAAACCGATCGTCATTAAACGGCTAGCTTCATCGTAGAGAAAACTAATATCTATCTGCGCCAATGAAAAAGCTTGCGAAGCTAGAATATTAATCAAATCAAAACGCGCTTTAACTATTTGACTGATAACTATTGGGCTACTTGTTTGTTTTTCATTCTTCTCACAGAGAGCGAGTTGACGCAATGTGGAATTTGCTGTAATACCAGGTAATTCAGCAAATAACTTTATTTCATCAAATAATGCTTGAGACTGGGCCATCAGCTTATTTGACCATTCTGTTATTTCATCTAAGGGCATATTTGACTGGTCACACAATTCTGCAAGTTGTTTTGCAGCGAGATGTAATTGCTTGCAGGAATTCAATGCTTCTGACCAACTTGTAAATGACAGGCGTGCCTCACTCAGCAATTGTCGAAAATGTAATAACGGCAGTGGTAAAGATTTGTCAAATTTTGTTGCCAATACCTCGGAAGTATCTTCTAAGCCGTCTAAATAACTTAAATTTAACAATGCATCATCAGGGAGAGCCAGCAATCCTTGACGCAGTGTTAAGAGATGTCCAGCTAAATTCCCACTGTCTACTGTTGAAACATAGCGTGGTAAAAGCGGAGTAAGCGTATTCGTGCTGTACCAGTTATATAAATGCCCGCGATAGCGTTCAAGATTAGCCATAGTATTTAATGCATTTGCAGTGCGGTCAAGTAATTGACTCATGTTGATATACCCAAAATCATAAGCTGTCAAATTAGCAAGTAAAGATAAGCCCATGTTAGTTGGGGAAGTGCGAGCAGCTAATGCTTCTAGAGGTTTTTCTTGATAATTATCCGGCGGCAACCAATGATTTTCTGCATTGACAAATTTCTCAAAAAATCCCCAAGTTTGTCTTGCCATTCTATGCAGAAATCGTATTTGTTCTATATCAAGTTTTGGAGTCTTACGGTGAACAGGTCTGCTTAACCAACCCGTGATAAATGGAGAAATAATCCAGAGTATAAGTAATGGTGTTGCACATAATAAAGTCCCATAAAATCTATTCGTAACCAAAAAAAAGATTGCAAATAAGGATGTCACTGGGCCCATCCACATATTAGCAAGCCATTCTACCGCAGTATTTCGGAGGTGCTGGTCAACTTTGTCAGATGATGTCCACTCGAGTAAATGACGCTTAGAAATCAAAATTCGCCAACATGTTCGCATGATCGCGCTTACGGTGTACCAAACTTCATGTGGTAAATAAACTAAATACAAAATCAGTTGGTCAACACATCGGTACCCTGCCCGAAGAATATTAGCAAAATGCTGACGAGGAAGAACATCACTGGGCTTGCGCACCAACTCCAGCATCGTTTTAACTATTGCTGGTAATGCCACAATAACCAAAATAATACCAAACCAAAAACAGCTTGCGGGTAATATTGTCCAACTTAATCCAATTAATACAAATAATGCTACAGGCACCAAACTACGACGCAAATTATCGAACAGTTTCAATTTCGACAAAAAAGATAAAGTATTAGGGACAAGCTTTCCTTCACCATTTAAAACATGGGGAAACAACCAACCAACAATCTGCCAATCTCCACGAATCCAACGTGCACGACGTTTTGCATCTGCTAGATAACTGCTAGGCGATTTTTCATATAACGGTACATCACTTAAAAACCCAGAACGTAAATAGCAACCTTCCAGTAAATCGTGACTCAAAATATGATTATCAGGAAAACGTCGTTCTAATACTTTTTGAAACATTTCAACATTGTATATACCTTTACCCATGAAGGAGCCTTCATGAAAAATATCTTGATAAACATCGGATACAGTGCGGGTGTAAGGATCAATTCCAAAATCACTCCCAAAGAGAAGCGCATATGGAGTTATGCCAGTAAGAGGTAATGCTTCAGCTACGCGAGGTTGTAAAATACCATAACCTTCTACTACGCGTTGGAGTGAATTATCAAAACGAGGCTGATTCAGTGGATGAGTCATTGTTCCTACAAATTGTTGCGCTGACTCTCGAGGTAGTTGTGTATCACTGTCCAAGGTAATCACGTATTTCACTTCACCGAGTTCAGCAATACGTCCTACTATTATTGAAAAGTTTGTGCGAATGTCCCGACATAAAAGATTATTTAAATCAGCTAATTTGCCCCGTTTACGCTCCCTTCCCATCCAAATATTTTCACTAGCATTCCACTGGCGAGAGCGATGACATAGAAAAAAAATGTCGCTATTATCTCTGGTATAGTGGGCATTCAAAGCATTAATTTTCTCTGTAGCCAAAGCCAACAATTCAGCATCTTCAGGAGTGTGTTCAGTAGGTGCATCATTAAAATCCGTTAATAGCATAAAATACAAATTTTTGTCACGGTTACCAAGAAATCGTACTTCCAACGCTTCGACTAATGATTCAATTCCTGCAGCACTACCTATCAAGGCAGGCACCACAACTAATGTACGACAGGAAGAAGGAATGCCTTTACTGAAATCCATTCTCGGCAATGCGCGTGGTTTTATCAATAATGTTGCGACTAAATTGACAATAGCTATGGCTAACTGACTGCTAAGAAACGTAAATGCGATACCAAATAACCACAACCAACCTTGACTTATTCCACTTTTATACAACTCAATAAGTAGCGTATAAGTTATTCCACCCGTAATTAAAAGAATAAATCCCAAGTAACTCAATAGTGTCCGTTCACTTACAAAGTAACTTAATCTTTCCCAAAGCGAACGGCGCATATCGAGCGCTTTCTCCAGCTGTGACAAACCTCTATCTATGAGATAAAAACCCACATGAACATAACGAACTCTATCTGGTGGGATAGTTTCATTTGTGGGTACGTGTTCAATCTTTGTTTTTGCTAACTGAATTGCACATAAAGCAACTTCCTCCTCCGATCGCTTAGTTTTGCGGGACAGACGTTCAACAACATGACGATAACGGTCGCGCGTGCCGAAGTCCATCTGGATATAAATAGCAGAAGGGTCCATCCGTAATGTCTGCTCAACAATACTCATCGTTTCGACAAAGACACGCCAATCTACATCTGTTAAACGTCGCAAACTCCCGATACTATTACTGACTGTAGTTTTTAGTGCGGCTTGTATTTTATTTTCTTCCTGAATTAATTGTTCTATTGTCATTCCAGACTCAAGCAGATGTTGTTCAATCCAAGTAAGTGGGAGAGTTAAAGTAGCATTTTGTAAACGTCGTGCTAGTTCAGCTACAAAAGCACTACTCATGGGAGGCTCAGAACGGGCCATGTCCGCTATGATTATCACAAGTTCTTTGGGTTTTGAGATAGCGACTTCCACCATACGATCTGCCCACTTGTCAGCAAGCTTACGATCATTCATATGGGCAACAATATGTTTACTCGCCCTACTCAGATTTTCAATTAATGCAACACCTAAGGTAATGGGAATAGCCCATAACTCACTCAACTTTAGCTTTGTCAGCTCTTGATAAGCTGATATTAAGCGCATCAAATTTTCTAAATCCCAATAACCATCCCCATGTTCAATGATTTCCAGAGCAATATCGTAAACGCGTGGATACCCTTCTACATGAGAAGCAAGCTGGGGCAAAACCCTACCATATCCTTTCGGTAAATGACGACGAATGGCTTGAATTTGTTCTTGTATTAAATAAAAATTGTCGAGCAACCATTCCTTGGCTGGGGAAAAATTATCTGATTTTTCCGATAAAATTTCACATGACTCAATTAGTATTTTTTCACTGATTGATAAGCGCTTTAACAACACATCAGGTACGGTTTTATCCGAAAGTGTATGCGACAAGGCTAAAGTAATGCCGTGACGTTCCATCTGATGCGCGTTAAATAGCTCTGCTGGCAAAGGTGGTTCAGTTAAACCCTTAACTGACGCTTTGCTCTTTAAGTGTAACCAATGTTTAATACTTTTTATTAAAGTTTTGCTATCCATTATCTAATTCAGTCCTTAATGCGCCTTGTATGAGTCTATGCAATCGTTGCAACCCAGTTTGCACATCTTTTCCTAAATGAATACGTAATACTCTCCGTGAACGTTTACCAAGAACGGTAAAATCAGCTTGTGCTTGTGCAGTGATGACTAAGCCAAATGTGTAGCTATGATCAGGTATTTGAATATCTTCATTATGGTCTGCCGTAATTTGTAAAAAAACACCTGTATTCGGACCACCTTTATAAGCTTGACCTGTCGAATGTAAAAAACGTGGACCAAACCCCAGACACGTAGCCACTTTTTTTTGATTGCGAATGAGAACTCTACTTTTTTGCAATAATTCTGTGTTTTCATCCGACATTTCTACAAATGCCGATAAATCAGCATAATCACCTGGTTTTATCCTGTTAAGATGTGCACGTAAATAGGTTGTAATACTCGGGGATCCGGTTAAGTTTTTGGAAATATCCTGTAGATTTTTTTCATCTGTAAAAAGTGACATTCCCTCTTCAGAAAAAAATGCGTTTGGCCCGGGTAATCGTCCCGTTTTTTCATAATGATCGGTTAATTGCAAGGTTAGATTTTTACTTTCTTCCACATCGGGCTGATTAAATGGGTTGATGCCAAGAATGCTTCCCACAACCGCTGTGGCAATTTCCCAGCGAACTAATTCAGCGCCTAAATGCATCTTATCAAGTAAATTGAGGGTTATGACGACAAAACCCGCTCTCTCAAATTTTCTTATGAACTCTTCCTGATAAGGATCAGCCGCATTTTCCAAACGAATATAAACAAATACACGATCATTACCGTAAGATGTAGGATCTCCTAAAGGTTCTTGATCTACTGGAATTAAACCTTTGCCAGATTTTCCCGTCGATTCTGCAAGAAGTTGTTCGAGCCAACCCCCTAGAGAATGAATACCGGGTGACGTTATAAAAGTAATTTTATCTTTGCCACCCTTTGCACAAACTCCCAAGATAACGCCCAGAACAACACCTGGATTTTCTTTTACTGAGACAATGGGCTGGCAGGCTTCTCGCATACGCAAGGCATGGCTTAAAAACTCTTTCACATTCACGCCCATCAATCCCGAGGGAACCATTCCAAAATTGGATAATGCTGAATAACGACCGCCAATTGAAGGTACACCATGGAAGATAGCTTTGAAATGCTCATTTTTCGCCATTTTATCAAGAGAGGTTTCAGGATCTGTTATCGCAATGAAACGATCTGCCACATTTTGCTTATTCAATATGGTCTGCAATTGCGTATAAAAATAGTCTTTGAAAATATTAGGTTCTAAAGTGCCTCCTGATTTGCTTGAAACGATGAAGAGAGTTTTTTCTAAATTAATGTGTTTTTCTAAATGACGAATCTGTAAGGGATCAGTTGAATCCAAAATATGTAATTTTGGATAACCCGCAATATTTCCAAATGTTTTGGCCATCATCGCTGGACAAAGACTTGAACCGCCCATTCCCATTAATACAATATCGACAAACCCCGCTGTCTTTACTTCATTTGCTAGGGCATCTATGCGAGGAATTTCAGTATTTTCAACTGCTATATCTAACCAACCCATCCATTTGCTTTCGTCTGAATTAGTCCAAAGTCCTGCATCATGTGCCCACAAACGTTGAACTTTATTTTCATTTTGCCATCGATTCAACTCTTCTGCGATATCCTCCGTATGCACACCAGCGGACACACGAACAGAGCTATGTTGATTCACAAAATTTAACTCGTTATCCTTTGTTTTCATAATTCAGTTCCTTCATTTATTTTGTGTTTACTTTTTTTTTAAAGTATCGATTAGTTGATCGTAAGATTTATTAAATTTGTCAACGCCTTCGTCCTCAAGTTGTTGTGTCATCTTGTCTATATTGATTTCTAAATCGGATAATAATTGAAAATCCTGAGTTGTTTTTTTAATAGCTAAATCTAATCTAATTTTTGGATCACCATGATCACGATAAGCCTCTAAAGTTTCTAGGGGCAAGGTATTGACTGTTTGAGGAGCAATTAGTGCTTCCACGTATTTTATATCGCTATATTCAGGATTTTTCGTACTCGTGCTAGCCCAAAGTAACCGTTGCACCCGTGCGCCTTTTTCAGCTAACTCTTTAAAGCTATCGCTAGAATATATTTCATTAAATATATGATAAGCCATAGTTGCGGAAGCTATCGCCATTTGACCTTGCAGATTTTTCGCTAAATGCGCCATTTTTCCCTGTTCTTCACTTTGTTTTTGCAACAGTGGATCAATAAGCACATCAATCCGGCTTAAGAAAAAGCTTGCAACGGATGCTACATGGTTGACTGGTTGGCCTTGTGTTAAACGTTCTTTAATTCCAGCAACGTAGGCAGCAGCTACTTCGCGATAACGCGGTAGTCCAAAAAGCAAAGTGACATTAACATTTATGCCTTCACTTATTAGTTGTTTGATTGCAGGCAAACCTTCTTTGGTCGCAGGAACTTTAATAAATACATTGGGCCGATTTAACCCTTTCCACAAGCGACGTGCTTCTTCAATTGTCCCCTGAGTATTATGCGCAAGATGTGGATTAACTTCTAAACTAACATAACCGTCTTTTCCATCAGTTTTGTCGTATAAATTTCGAAATTTATCCGCAGCATCTCGTACATCTTTTTGGGTAAGTACATCATAAATTTGCTGCAAATCTTTATTTTCTTGTTTCATTTTTGCGATGTCTTGATCGTAATCATGACCTTCCGCAATAGCTTTTTCAAAAATACTGGGATTAGAAGTTATCCCGTGCAAACCATCTTCCGTAATGAGTTTCTGGAGTTTACCACTAGCAATCAAATCTCGACTTATAAAATCAAGCCAGATTGATTGACCCAGAGCTTCTAATTTTTTTAGTGGATTGGTTGTCATTTTCTGCCTCCTGTATTTCTGCCTTTTTGACCTTTTTTCACAAGAGCCAAAACACGTTTACAAATATTGTCTACAGTAAATCCATATTTTTCCAGGACAATGGGACCTGGTGCCGAAGCTCCAAAATCTTCAACACTGATCATATCGCCCTTATCACCTACATAACGCTCCCATCCTTGTGAAACGCCAGCTTCAACTGATAGCCTCACTGAGATTGTTGGAGGCAATACAGAATCACGATATTTTTTGGATTGCGCGTTGAACAATTCCCAGCTAGGCATAGAAACAATTCGAACTGGAATTTTTTTAGCTTGTAATTTTTCTCTAGCAGCAACAATCAAACTCACTTCTGAACCACTTGCTATTAAAATAATTTTAGGTTTGCCCTTAGGAGCATCGGCTAAAATGTATGCGCCACGACGCAGTCCTTCAGCAGATGAAAATATTTTTCTATCAAGAGTCGGAACTTTTTGTCGAGTCAAGATAAGCGCTACAGGATGATGACGTGTTTCGATTGCGACTTGCCAAGCAACAGCTGTCTCATTTGCATCGGCAGGCCGAATCACGGTCAAGTGAGGGACAGCTCTGAGATTGGCGAGCTGTTCTACTGGCTGATGCGTGGGGCCATCTTCTCCTAAACCAATACTATCATGAGTAAAAACATAAATAACTTGAAGTCCCATCAGTGCTGCGAGTCGCATAGGAGGGCGCATGTAATCAGAAAAAACAAAGAAGGTGGCTGCAAAAGGTATAATACCCTTAAAAGTCGCTAAACCGTTTGATATAGCCCCCATCGCATGTTCTCTGACTCCGTAATATAAATTACGTCCCGCATAGTTCCACCCGCCATCGACAGCCCCTTGTAAATCACCTGGAGCTGTTGATGGATTTTCGAAATTGCCAAAATTGATGAGTTCTGTTTTAGTAGAAGGATTCAAATCAGCTGAACCACCGATAAAACCTGGCAGATTAGGATTAAAAGCTTGCATGATTTTTCCTGAAGCCTCTCGGGTTGCTAGGCCTTTTGCATCAGCTGGAAAATGAGGAATGTTTTCATTCCAACCTTTTTTCAATTTACCGTTGATAAGTCGATGGAATTCTTCTGCCAGTTTTGGATATTTTTTTGTATAGGCAACTAATTTGGCAGTCCATTTTTTTTCTTCTTTTTTACCACGTTTTAGCGCTTGTCGAAAATATTTCAAAGCTTTGGAAGGGACATAAAAATTAGGCTTTTCCTGCCATCCCAGATTTTGCTTTGTCAGTTTGACTTCTTCTTCTCCAAGAGGGGATCCGTGCACTTCAAAAGTATTATGTTTGTGTGGAGAACCATAACCAATCACCGTTCTTATTAAAATTAATGAAGGTCGATCTGTTACGTGACGTGCCGTTTCAATTGCTTTTTTGATTGCTTCGAGGTTATTACCATCATTTACCACTTGTGTATGCCAACCATATGCTTCAAAACGTTTTTGCTTATCTTCAGTGAAGGTAAGATGGGTTGAGGCAGAAAGTGTTATTTGATTATTGTCATATAAATAAATTAACTTACCCAGTTTCAAGTGACCAGCTAGGGACGCAGCTTCTGATGCAACCCCTTCCATCAAATCACCATCACTGACGATCGCATAGGTATAATGATCTATGATTTTAAATCCTGGTCGATTATAGCGAGCAGCAAGATACGCTTCTGCAATGGCCATCCCTACGCCATTCGCAAATCCTTGTCCTAGCGGACCGGTCGTTGATTCAACACCCGGGGTCAGTTCACTTTCTGGATGTCCGGGTGTAATACTTCCCCATTGACGGAACTGCTTAATTTGCGCTAATGAAACCGGATATCCAGTCAAATACAACAAACTATAGAGCAACATCGAAGCGTGTCCTGCGGAAAGAACAAAACGATCACGATCATACCAGTTAGGATTTGCTGGATTGTGCTTAAGAAAATTCGTCCATAAAGTATAAGCCATAGGCGCTGCCCCGAGTGGCGCACCTGGATGACCACTATTGGCCTTTTGAACCGCATCTATTGATAACATGCGAATCGTGTTTACGCAAAGCTCATCCAAAGAATATTTTTTTAATTCTTTCATGTCGGCAAATCCTTTTCCCATTTAGTATGAAATGTTCCTTTGGAATCGACACGCTCATAAGTATGCGAACCAAAATAATCTCGCTGAGCTTGTATAAGATTGGCTGGCGACCAACTACTGCGATAGGCATCCAAATAACCAAGTGCCGCCATAAAGCCAGGCATTGGCACACCTGTTATGCTGGCTTGACATACGACTTGACGTAAATCTTCTTGGTGCGCCATAACTTTTTCAGACAAT
This sequence comes from Gammaproteobacteria bacterium, assembly GCA_025451335.1. Classification (GTDB taxonomy): domain Bacteria; phylum Pseudomonadota; class Gammaproteobacteria; order DSM-16500; family DSM-16500; genus JAJPGW01. The sequence continues at coordinate 13,221 of JANWKO010000022.1, read as the reverse complement.
TTAGGGTCGAGCAGCAAATTCGATAATTTGGCGTTTAAACGAAATGCAGCAGAATAATCATCCAGTAGCTTTGCTCGTATGATACAACCACCCTGCCAAATTCGCGCCACTGATTCAAGATTGAGATGATAAGCATACTTTTCAGATGCAACCGCTAATAAAGCCATGGCTTGCGCACAAATAATTATATTTCCGATTAAAAGTGCTCCCTGTAGTTGTTTTAAAAATATAGTGTGATCAATGCTTACTTGTTGTATGGGGCGTTTATACAAACTATTAGCTTGCTCGCGTTCTTTTACTAAAACTGATAAGTCTCGCATCGCAACGGCTAAATCAATCACAGTAAGAGGCACTTGCAATTCCATGGCGCTTAATGAGGTCCACATACCTGTGCCATTTTGTTTTGCGACAGAAAGAATTTCATCAATCAAATGTTTACCGGTTTTTTCATCCATTGTTGCAAAAATATGTGTAGTAATTTCTATGAGGTAATTACCAAGATTAGAGTTATTCCATGAAAGATACGCATGAAGCAATTGGTCATTATTCAAACCTAATCCACGTTTCATTAAATCGTAGGTTTCAGCTATAAGCTGCATTATTCCATATTCAATGCCATTGTGAACCATTTTGACATAATGCCCCGCCGATCCGGGTCCAAGATAAGCTACGCAAGGTTTACCATCAACTTTAGCCGCTATGGCTTCAAAAATAGGACGCACTTGCTCATAAGCTTCTTTGGGACCACCAGGCATAATGCTAGGACCATGGCGAGCACCATCTTCACCACCTGATATGCCCACCCCTAAAAATCGAATTCCTTTCTTTTGCAGATTTTGCGCTCGAATATCAGTATCAGTGAAGTGGGAATTACCAGCGTCGATGATAAGATCGCCCGATTGCAAATGTGGCAATAGCTCTTTAATGACTAAATCAACAGGATTACCAGCAGGCACTAGCAACATAATTGCACGAGGTTTTTTGAGTAAACTCAGAAATTCTTCCACATCCGTCGCGCCAAATACTTGTTCTTTAGATTCCTTGCGTAAGCTATCCACTTTCTGTTTGTCTTTATCGTATCCCGCGACTTTAAAACCATGATCGGCCATGTTCAGCAACATATTTCTGCCCATGACACCTAAACCAATTACTCCAATCTCACACTGCGCTTCGCCATTTTTATTTGTCATCGATAACTCCATTTTTCATTTTTGTGGTTGCTTCTAAAGCTGTGTTAACGATTGTTTGCGCCTGTTCTAAAATAAGTTGCAAATGATTTTCATCACGAAAACTTTCTGCGTAAATTTTATAAATTTCCTCAGTACCAGAAGGACGGACGGTAAACCAACCGCCTTGAGTTATTACTTTCAAACCACCAATCGGTGCGTCGTTTCCGGGTGCTTTGGTAAGGATAGCTTCAATTTTTTCACCAGCTAATTCATTTGATGTTATCTCCTTTGGCGAAAGTTTTTTTAAAATTTCCTTTTGTTTTGGCGTCGCCTTTACATCATCCAGTTCATAAAAAGTTTTACCAAATTCATTTTCAAGATCATTATAAACATCACCAATGTCACGGCCGAGAGAAGCCGTGATCTCTGCTGAAAGTAATGCTGCAACAATACCATCTTTATCTGTCGTCCAAACATTGCCATCCAACCGATCAAATGATGCGCCAGCACTTTCTTCGCAACAAAATCCCAGATAACCCTCAAGAAGACCATCAACAAACCACTTAAAGCCAACGGGTACTTCATAGAGAACATGATCAAACTGAGCTGTAACTCTATCAATCATTTGACTGCTTACTATCGTTTTGCCGACTTTCTTGGATTTGGCCCACATTGGCCTATGTTGAAAAAGATAGAAAAGAGCAACAGAAAGATAATGATTAGGCGACAGTAGTCCTGCTTTTTTAGTAACGATTCCATGTCTGTCATGGTCAGTATCACAAGCAAAAGAAATGTCAAAATGGTTTTTTAATTCGACTAATTTTACCATTGCATAAGGTGAAGAGGGATCCATTCGTATCTGACCATCCCAATCCACCGTCATAAATCGAAAGGTTGGATCAACTACGGTGTTAATAACAGTTAGATTTAGGCCATAACGTTCTGCAATGTGTGACCAATAATGGACTCCTGCACCACCAAGAGGATCGACACCCAAGTGAATCTTTGAACTTCGTATAATTTCCATATTAATTATACTGCCGAGATCATTTACATAATTATTTAGATAATCATAACGATGCGTAGTGTCAGCATTTAGCCCCTTCTCAAAGGAAATTCTTTTAATGTCTTTAAGTTTATTGCTAAGAAATTCATTAGCTTTTTTTTCAATCCAACTTGTCACGCTATTGTCAGCGGGTCCTCCGCTCGGAGGATTATATTTAAAACCACCATCATGTGGCGGATTGTGAGAGGGAGTAATGACGATTCCATCAGCAAGACCCGAGGTACGGCCTCGATTATAATTAAGGATAGCGTAAGAGATAACAGGTGTTGGAGTATATTCATCACGTTCAGAAATCATGACTTCCACCCCATTAGCTGATAGCACTTCTAGCGCACTTGCAAATGCTGGAATAGAAAGAGCATGGGTATCGAAACCTAGAAAAAGTGGACCATCGATTTTTTGTTGCTCTCTATATAGACAAATTGCTTGACTAATAGCAAGAATGTGCCATTCATTGAAATTTTTTTCAAAAGAAGAGCCACGATGGCCAGACGTTCCAAATTGAACGCGCTGTTCTATGATAGATGGGTCAGGAACTTCAGTATAATAAGCCGTGATGAGCCTGGGCACATCCACAAGTATCGAAATAGGTGCTGGTTTTCCTGCAAGTGGGCTTAAATTCCTTGTCATAAATAGTTACTCATTCAGTTAATCCTCAGCTTGCACATTCAGTATAAAGGCTAAGACTTTGAAGAATTGAGCATTTTTATTTGCGACACGTTTTGACAACTTCCATCAGTCATTTTCGGGGTTGCATGATTTATGTTAACATAGAATATAATTTATTTAGAATTAAAAGGTTATCCAACGAATAGATTCGTGTTTATTTGCATTAAAAATGGAGATTAATGATGAATCGACACGATAATTCATCTGTTGGAAAAGATGCTTCACAACTCATTCGAAAACCTACTAATCCATGCATATTAGTGATATTCGGGATTGCTGGTGATTTGACTAAACGCTTGCTCTTCCCTGCCCTTTGCAATCTAGGCTCCTCGGGATTGTTGAATGAAAATTTTTATATTATAGGAATTTCTCAGGAACCCTATAATGATAGCACTTTTCGCAAACAGTTAATTAAAGACATTAATGAATTTATTACAGATTCAGCGGCTAAACAATATGCTCTTCTCTTAGTAAAACGTGTTTACTATATCTCGGGTACGTTTTCGAATTCGAAAGTTTATACTAGTTTAAAAAATAAATTAAATGAACTTGAAGAAAATAATGCTAGTAAAAGCTGCTTATTTTATTTTGCTGTTCCGCCAGAATGTGTAAAAACAATCGCGCTTAAGCTAAGCAAAGCATCTTTGCTATCAGAACATGAAGGTGTTTATTTTAGACGAATGGTAATTGAAAAACCGTTTGGCCATGATCTCGTTTCAGCAAAAAAATTGGATAAATTATTGCTTTCCATTGCAAATGAAGAACAGATATATCGTATTGATCACTATTTAGGGAAGGAAACAGTCCAGAATCTTATCGCTTTTCGTTTTTCGAATGGTCTTTTTGAACCGATTTGGAATCGCTTGTATATCGATAATGTTCAAATAACAGTGTCAGAAACGTTAGGTGTTGAGCTGAGAGGAGGTTATTACGAACAAGCAGGTGCATTGCGCGACATGGTACCTAATCATCTTTTTCAAATGCTAAGCTTAATGACCATGGAGCCGCCAGCATCATTTTCGGCTGAAAATATTCAAATCGAAAAAACCAAAGTTCTTAATGCCGTTCAGATGCTTACTCCTGAACAAGTCTTAACACAAGCCGTTCGTGGTCAATATGGTCCTGGTAAAATTAATGGGGTTTCAGTACCAGGATATTGTGCTGAGCCTAATGTATCTCGAAAATCTTCTGTTGAAACTTATATTGCTTTAAAGTTACATATAGATAATTGGCGTTGGTTGCGTGTGCCTTTTTATTTGCGCACAGGCAAACGTTTGGCGCGCCAGCAATCTGAAATTATCGTGCAATTTAAATCAGGACCTGCGACATTATTTAGTGGCTCAGAACAAAAAAATATGCCCAATTTATTACACATTTCTATTCAGCCCGAAGAAAGCATTTCCTTAAACTTCAATGCAAAGACGCCTGGTCCGACATTAGCATTAAGTCAAGTAAATATGAGATTCAACTATAGTGATTTTTTTGGCAGAAAACCCCAAACAGGATATGAGATGATTTTGTTTGATTGCATGAATGGAGATCATTTGCTTTTTAATCATGCAGATCTGGTAGAAACTGCTTGGAGCTTAGTGCAACCGATTTTAGATGTTTGGGGAGCGATACCTCCTCGTGATTTTCCTAACTATGCTGCAGGAACCTGGGGTCCAAAAGAGGCAGATGACTTAATAATGAAAGATGGAAGAAAATGGTTGCTATGAAAAAAAATACTGAAATCAAAATTTTCAAGAGTTCTCATGATTTATTTCAATTCGCAGCAAAAGATTTTGAAAAGCGCGCGCAGGATGCTGGTAATGATAAAGAAATTTTTTCTGTCGTACTTTCCGGGGGAAACACGCCTAAAGAATTATTCGATATTTTAACTCGCTATAAAGAAACTATTCCATGGCAAAAAATTCAATTTTTTTTTAGCGATGAGCGTTATGTTCCAGCAAATGATACAAAAAGTAATTATCATATGGCATATGAACATTTATTTTCTAAGTTGTCTATCAATCCAAAAAATATTTATCCCATTCCTACTGAATTTAATGATCCAAACGAAGCTGCAAGAGTGTATGAGCAAACGATTAGAGACGCTTTTCATTTAAAAAATAATAGCACACCCCAGTTTGATTTAGTGTACCTCGGGTTGGGTGACAATGCTCATACAGCTTCTTTGTGGCCTTTTAGTGATGTGGTAAAACGCTATGTCGAGAACCCTGCAGATCATAGCGATCAACTCGTTGCTGCTCTTTTTGTTTCAGAAACCAATGCATACAGGATTACTCTTACACCGAATGCTCTTAATAATGGGAAAAATATTATTTTTTTAGTAACAGGCGTTGATAAAGCAACTGCAGTCTGGGAAGTTTTACAAGGACCGAGTGATCCTAACCAGTTTCCTGCTCAACTTATCCATTGCCAGTCAGGAAAAACGATTTGGTATCTAGATCAAATGGCTGCTAGCAAAATAAATATGAAGGACGATCAATAGGAAATTTATTCTATGTCTAATAAAGCGATTTTTCTAGACTCAGACGGGGTTTTAAATACAGCAATTATGAAAGATGGCAAGCCAGTTGCACCTACTACACTTGCTGAATTAGAAATACCAGAGGACGTCGAACCATGTCTAGAAAAGTTAAAAGTTGCAGGTTATTTATTAATATGTGTGACAAATAAGCCTGACATTGAGCGTGGATTAATGACTCAAGAAGATGTTGATGCGATTTATAATAAAATGCGCAGCGTTTTGCCTTTGGATGATGTTTTTATTTGTTATAAAGAAAATAGTTATTGTTACAAGCCAAAGCCAGGACTTCTATTAGACGCAGCAAAAAAATATGATATTGATTTAGCTCGTAGTTATATGATTGGAGATCGTTGGCGTGATATAGGGGCAGGTCAAAATGCTGGATGTAAAACGATTTGGATTGATAGAGGGTATCAAGAACAAAAGCCTATGCCGCCAGCGGATTTTACTGTACATACTCTGACAGAGGCTACACAATGGATATTAAATCAATAAGGGTTTCAAAAATGGGGGGATACAGTTGCCAATTGTTCGCGCATTTCAGCAATGACCTTCGTATAATCTGGTTCATTAAATATAGCTGAACCTGCAATTAAAACATCAGCCCCAGCGTTTGCAACTTCCGCAATATTATTTATTTTGATACCTCCATCTACAGCAAGAGAAATATGTCGTCCGCTTGCTGATATAAGATTTCTGACATGCTTGATTTTATCAAATATTTCAGGAATGAATGTTTGACCACCAAAGCCTGGATTAACAGACATTACTAAGATCAAATCCATTTTATCGTATAAACCTTCGAGACAGCGCACAGATGTCTCAGGCTTAAGAGCAAGTCCTGCTTTACATCCTTGTTGACGAATAAGCATAAGACTACGTTCAACATTTTCTGAAGCTTCATAATGGATCGTAATGGATGTTGCACCCGCCTTCGAGAAGTCCACAATTAATCTATCGACTGGTTGTACCATCATATGAACATTTATGTTTGCTTGAATACCATAACGACGTAATGCCGCGCATACGAGAGGTCCTATAGTTAGGTTGGGTACAAAGTGATTATCCATCGCATCAAAATGCAGCATGTCGGCTCCCGCGTCCATGACAGATTGAGCTTCTTCACCTAACCGTGCAAAGTCAGCTGATAATAATGATGCAGATATGAGATGTTTATTCATAAAGATACTCCCCATAATAAGAGATTTTACTCCCAGAAGGACCAAGCGATACCCCACGCCCTCAGCAAGGCATTTTATATCTGGGTGTCATTTTTTAACAAGTAAACTTCTGAAAAATGATAGTGTCTGCTGGTCGCAGCCTCACAAAAGGTCTCACTATCAATCAATGTCTTTTTTAATCAGCTATAACAACGTCTTCAGCTTGCAGCCCTTTTTGGCCTTTTGTAATAGCAAACTCTACACGCTGTCCTTCTTTTAAAGAACGATGTCCATCACCACGAATAGCCCTAAAATGAACAAACACCTCACCACCCTGTTCTCGCTGAATAAAACCAAATCCTTTGGTATCGTTGAACCATTTAACCGATCCTGTTTCACGTGCTGACATAATGAATTATACAGATTAAAGAAGAGTAATAATCCACGAACATAACCCAAATACACATGCACTCGCCATTAAATTGCCGAGTGCACGCTCATTTTATTTTTTATTCATAGTTTCGGTGTCTTGAGACTCAAGCGATTTTGCTGTCAATGATTTCAAAAATATTACTATAGCCTTAACATCCTTTTCTGGAATTTCGATTCCAAGTTGGTACTTACCCATCAAAGATACAGCTTCATCAAGTGATTTAACTGAACCATCATGGTAATAGGGATAAGTAACGCTAAATAGCGCTAAATAGCGAACAATCCAATTATACCCACGATATACAGTAAAAGAACAACAATTGAGTCGATCCCCAAGCAAAAGAACTGACGTTTAGGACGGAAGATTAAACCATAGATATAAACAGCTGTGAGAAGTGCACCAAGACTTGCAAGGTAAATGTCGGTGTTTTGAGCTTGCGGAAGCAAGGATTGTCCTGAAAAAAGCGTAGCTGGCAAAAAAAGCACAGGTAAAAAAGCATTGCCACCAAAGATGTCACTGAATGCAAGTGTGTAATCACCCATTTTGACGGCAGCAAGTCCTGTTGAAATTTCTGGGAGTGCCGTGGTTGCCGCCAATATAGTAGAACCGAAAAGAACACCGCTCCAGCCTATATCAGCAGCAATGGCGCTGCCGCTCTCTTCGAGAACAACGCCCGCCAGAAGGGTGACAATTGCTGAAATAATAAAGATCAACAGGATATGCATTGTACTCCACTTTCCCCTTTTAGCCTGGCTGAGAGTTTTCTTGGGTGGCAACGTATCAGGCGCACGGCCTTTTTCTTGCCACGGAAGGCCTGTACGCGCTTTATTAATCAACCAGAGACCGATAAACCATGTGATAGCGATCAATAGATCACCTGGCGCCAACCCCGCAAAGATCACTGATTTTGGAAGTTGAGTTCCCATAATAGTGATAACGAGAACAATGATGACAAGAACACCCTCTAGTACAAGTTGCAACGAAGCCGCTTTATAGGTTAGCGCAGCTTTATTACGTAAACCAAAACCATCTAAAATAACGAGCACAACTGTCTGGATCGCAATTCCACCTAGAATGTTACCGATAGCAATCCCAACGTTGTGTGTCAAAGAAGCACTAACGACAATGGCAATTTCAGGGAGGTTCGTGGCAATTGCAAGAAAAATAAGACCTCCAAGTGCTTCGCCAAGACCAAAGCGTGTGTCAATAATATCTATGGTATTGGAAAGTTGAATACCCGCAATCCAGACAGCCGCTGCGGCTACAACAAAGATAGGGATTAAAAGGATCAGAGGAAATGATGCAAACATAGTTCTATCCTTTTGCTATACGCTTTGCCAAGATGCCTTTAAAGACAGAGTAACCTTCGGAAATTTCATATTATCACTCTTAAAATCCACATTATGATGGTTTTTCAAGTTGCCATTCGGGATTCATCTCCAGTGGTTGTATCGCGGTAGTTTCATCGAAATGAATGACGCAATCGAATTGATATGGCAAATGTGTAAAAAAATAATGACTGTAACGTTCTGTTTCAGGACGATAAATAACTCCAATAGCTCGTTGCAACCGTGGAGTATGAAAATAATGTTCGATTTGTTTATTATCATTTAAATCTAGCAGAAAATTTTTATATTTTAGGTGATGAAATAATCCTTCATAACTACCTGCCATACCTGGATTAACACACTTGTGTTCTGCAGGTGCATCCCATTCATATGCGGCGGTCACAAATCCTTGATAGGTTGAAAATCCTATTAAATAGGTATCAGCAACACCATGATGTTCACGTACCAACAGTCCGATATTAACTTCACAATCTTCTGCCATTTCTGTCGCACGCGCATCACCCACATGAGAATTATGCGCCCAGACAATTATTTTTGCCGGTTTTTCGAACCGCGTTTCTAAATGATCAGCAATTGAATTTAATGTTTCAAGCATGTGCATATCACGCAAATTCCATGATGAAACGCGCCCCTCAAACATCGAACGATAATAAGTTTCTGCATCTTTTACTACGCGAGCATTTTGAGATGCAAAAAAATATTCTTCTTCTGCAATATTATCTGTGCGCACGTATTCAAAAGCTTGATGTTGAAGCTCAAGTATTTGTTCTATCGCTTCTTTTACACATGCTTTTTTCAAACCTTCACTCGTTAAATAACCGTAAGTTTGAGGATCACAACCTAAATGATCAAAACAAGCATAGCGTGTGCGAGCACGTTCTGCTGCTTCAGGATCGACTTTATTTAAATAATCAATCACGGCTTGCATAGAGGAATTTAAGCTATATAAATCCAGTCCATAAAAACCCACTTTTGCAGCAGGTGATGTTAAATTATCATTATGGGTGCGTAACCATCGAAAAAAAGGCACTAACGTGGTATTTCGCCACATCCATGTCGGAAAACGTTTAAATCCATCAAGGGCTTGTTTCCAATCTTTTTTACTACCAATACCTTGTAAATAGCGATGTATACGATATGCATCAGGCCAATCACCTTCAATAGCAACAGCCATAAATCCTTTTTTCGTTATTAAATGTTGTGTGATCTCAGCGCGCGCTTGATAAAACTCGTGGGTCCCATGAGTAGCCTCTCCGATCAGAACAAACCGTGCATTACCAATTTTTTCTAAGAGTGAAGAGTATTTATCCTCTTTTTCGGAAAGCGGTTCTATATCATCATTAAGTATATCAATTAGCTTTTGATTTATGTTCAAACCCATAAGAATTTTCCTTAACCAATTTTGCTATAAATGATATAATCTTGGGAACTATTTTTAATACTTTTTATAATTTGATGTGTTTTATTATCAATAATATCACCTTTAATGTCATTAAAACTCGCTTATGCTTGACTATTCATCCTGCGAGTAGTTCTTCGACATTATCTCCTGAGTTTTTAACAATCTCATCATCTTTAGTATTCACTTTCGTCGTATTTTTATGCTTCATGATATTGACCTTAATATTGGGATATACCGTTATTTAGTTTCGCCGTCTTGGGTAATTTCTCCTATACATTGAACGTTAATTTTTTTACTCGTAGCGCTATCAATAAAATTCCCTATTGCTTCTAACACATCATGATCAATTACTTTGGTACGGGAAAAATCAATAATTACTTCAGCTCCGTAAGGAATATTTCTAAACTCTTTCAAAATACTTCCTTTATTAAGAAATGATACCTCTTCAGCAAGAGTTAAGTGTATTTTCTTTTTTTCATCTTTTTCGTAATGAAAAATTTCATGAGAATTTTTATAATGGTTTTTTAAAATAATAAAAATAGCAAACGTCATACCAATAGCTATCCCTACTAATAAATCCTTAAAGATTATCCCTAAAACGGTGGTGATGAAAGGTAAAAATTGTTCCCAACCTAAACGGTACATTCTAGCAAAAATAATTGGCCCTGCTAATTTATAGGCAATAACAAATAAAATAGCAGCGAGTGTTGCGAGTGGAATCATATTTAATAATTCAGGAATAATGGTAACACACATTAACAAAAGTAACCCGTGAAGGATGGCAGAAACTTTTGTTCTTGCTCCGAATGTAATGTTGGCACTGCTTCGCACTATTACCTGAGTGATAGGTAAACCGCCGATTAAACCGGAAAAAATATTGCCCAATCCTTGTGCCATCAATTCTCTGTTCATGGGTGTAACATGTTTTTTAGAACTTAATTTATCGATTGCTTCTATACATAGTAGTGTTTCAATACTTGCAATAAGCGCAATGACAATAGCAATTTCATAAATTTTAATATTTGTTATTTGAGAAAAATCAGGAAAATGAAATTGATTTAAGAAACCCATGATGGAGGAAGGAACAGGAATATTAACTAACTCATTTTGTTCTAACACAAAAGGTAACCACCCTTGATTCCCAAGCCAGGTAATTGAAATACCGAGAAAAACAACGATAGTGGGGCCTTGTATAATACGGAAAATTTTATAATGAGCAGCTAAAACCATATCATATAAAATTAATAAAATTAGTGAACCTATAGTAATCAGCATGGGTCCTAAATGAATTGAATGTAAATCTTTTATTGCCCCATTTATACCTAGAGCTAAAGGCATTTGTTTCAAGATGATAATAATACCAATCCCAGTCAACATGCCTTTAATAACAGAAGATGGAAAATAGTAAGCAATAATCCCTCCCCCTAACATACCTGCTATAACTTGCAATATGCCGGCTAAGGCAACTGCTAATAAAAAAGCTTCCCAAGAGTTTCCTAATGTGGCTACAGAAGTCAACACTATCGCGGATAAACCAGCAGCCGGGCCGCTCACACCTAATTTTGAACCACTTGCGATTCCAACTATGATACCACCTATAATTCCAGCAACAATTCCTGAAAACAAAGGTGCGCCCGAAGCAAGTGCGATTCCCAAACATAAAGGAACAGCAACAAAAAAAACAACAATGCCAGCAGGTAAATCGAATTTTAGATTTTCCAAGAATCCATTACCATTCATACACGATTAATCCTTAATATTGACATCTAGTTTGTAATTTTTAACGACGATTTGAAACAGTATTTTATAACCAGATTGCAGGATACACTATCCAATAAAATGCAAACAAAAGAACCGCTACCCATACAGACACTCTGGCGGATTGTGAAAAGTGATTTTAGTTTACTATTCTAATAATATCAAAGTATACTAAGTTTATTATTGGAAATACTGATATGGAAAATCTATGGAAAATCTAATAAAGCCTTTGAGTTCTGATTCTCCTATGTGGGATATGTGGTTATCTATGTATCACCTCGCGACAATCACAGTCGCTGATGAACTTGGTCTGTTTAAAGAAATTCATGTCAATGAAATTAGTATCGATCAATTAGCTAAGAAATTAAATATTGATAAACGCGGAATTGAAGCTCTGTGTAATGTTTTAATTAGTTTAGGTTTTATAAAAAAGGAAGACGAATTATTGAAGCTCACCCCTGTTGCAGAAACTTATCTTATTCCTTCACAACCCTTTTATTGGGGTAACATGTTGGAACAATTGAAAAAGCGCAATGAGCATGTTTCCCTCATTTCGGTACTAAAAGATAATTCATATTTACTTTCATTTGACAAAAAAAGTTTTAGTAAAATGTGGGAAGGAGGAGAAATTTCTCCCGAAGCAGCCGAAGCTTTTACACACTGCATGCACGCAACTATTTTTGCTCCGGCGGTATCCGCTGTGAAAAGTAATGTTTTTAAAGACACCAAAAATCTGTTAGATATGGGAGGAGGTTCCGGTTGTTTTAGTATTGCCTATACGAAAGAATATCCCGGAAACAAAGCGACGGTCTTTGAATTACCTGTGGTATGTCATGTCACCCAAAAATATCTGGACAAATTTGAAATCAAACAAGAAATTTCACTCTTTGCAGGCAATTTTTTTAAAGATGCATGGCCACGAAAACATGATGGAATTTTATTTAGTCAAATATTCCATGACTGGCCACCGGAACTCTGTCAAGAATTAGCGAAGCTTGCCTATGAAGCATTAGAACCAGGAGGCAAAGTTTTTATTCACGAAATGTTACTCGATCAGGATAAATCTAGCCCACTTACAACGGCTTGCTTTGATCTATTGATGTATATTAATCACAGATCTCAGCAGTTCAACCAAAAGGATTTAACTAATCTACTCTTAAATGCTGGATTTAAAAATCCAACACTAACTAAAACTTTTGGTTATTATTCGGTGTTGAGTGCAATTAAATAAACACAATAATAACTTAGATTCATTAATTATGTTTTTTTTCACGTAGCCAATTAATTGTATCGTGTAAAGTTTTTTCCAGCGAGTATTGCGGACACCAATTAATTTCTTTATTTGCTTTACTTTACGATAAGTAAAATATCGATAGGAAAAAGTTTTAATAATCGCCACCAGCACCAACGACCACGTATGTAATTGTATTTTTTGTTCGAACGCACCACCTGACCTGTCAAGCTTTACTTGAATGATGCTCCTGCTTAATAAATATTTCAGTCATTTCCTCTTTAACGAGGGGTTTATAAAAGTAATAACCTTGTACTAGTTCACAACCTTGTTTTGCAAGAAATTCAAGTTGTTCTTGGGTTTCCACACCTTCAGCTACTATTTTAATGCCTAGTGCTTTAGCCATTTTAATACTACTTGTTACAATAATTTGACTATTCACGTCATACGG
>JANWKO010000021.1 GCA_025451335.1 Gammaproteobacteria bacterium | reverse complement strand
TTAGAATAATATTTAATGAGGGGTTTATGAATTTATTTCAACGTTTATGCTGTTTTTTTTGTTTGTTACTGGGATTTAGTTTAAATGCTATTGCAGCAACACCGATAGCACCTTGCTGGTGTAAACCTTTGCGTGTTGGCGATATTTGTGCGATTCAATATCGGTATCTAAATTATTGTGATTTTACAAAACAAATAGTTATGATCAAAAGTTTTGATGGGTTGGATGGACTTTATGCTTGCGTTATTGGTAAAGCGGATCCGTAATAAAATTGTTTGAAACGATTTATTGGATGTTGCTAGTTTTATTCTGTGCTAAATTCTTGTCGCTTTTTTTATTATTGTCTTATAATCCCCGGTATTATAAATACAAAACGGAGTTTATCTCATGTTTCTAAGGCTTCATAAAAATCCTAGATCTTCTGCTGTCAATGGTTCGTCAGCTTCCTCTGTTTCTTCTGAGCAAAAGCGCAAGAACAATCTCGATTTTGCATCAAAGAAAAAAAGTAAAACTCTTCTTGAAAGTAAAAAGGCTGTTTTATCTATTAAACCGTTTCGTTTTCTGGATTTGCCTCAGCCGCTCTTTGCTCTTGTTTCTTCATGTTTAAATCAAAGAGAGATCGCTCAATTGAACCTTGCTTTGGCCGGATATGTATATCGTAATAATTGGACACCGACGCACTCTCGAGCGCTTGCCTCATCGGCTCTAGTTCTTCGTCAATTTCCGTGTGATTTTATTCACCGTCAATTTAAAGTGATACCCAAAGCTGGTAGATTGCTAAATAATGTTGTAGATGCTGATTATGAGAAGGTGAGCAATGCAATAGATAAGGACCCTTCTCTAATGTTTGAACCCGTCAGCTTTGTATATAGTGACGGTAGCTCGGAACGAATAAGTCCGCTGAAATATGCTTTTAAAGTCTATGATACGTATATGTGGATGATGTTCTATGAAAAAATAAAAGACAATCCAAAGTGGGTAGAGCAATTTAGAAAACAAGAGCTTGAGCAAAGCGAGCATATTGACTTGGCTCCCTTTTTCGCAGCTTCAAAGGAATTTGAAACACAACACAAATGTTGGCAGCGAGGTAAAATATCAGAGGAATCAGATGAGAAGAACAGATTAGCTTGGATAAAGTATGGCGCTGCGCAGCATAAATACTTGCCATTGCATGTTGTGAAAGAGATGGCAAGAGAAGGGGATACCTGGAGAGTGAATTCGACTTTTGATATTAACGCAAGACCTGCACCTAGTAATTGCCGGTTATGGGATTACACAATAGGTGGTTACGAAAATTTCGGAAAACATTGGATAACATTGTCAACTATTATCAAAGACCGCGGATGGGGAAGTTCTTATACATTGTTCAGGGGCGAAACCTCATATTGTGGAATGCATCCCAATATGGGACATGGATTTCTGAAAGAGAATAAGGATCCAGCGATTTTTCGACGCTATTTTGCAGTTAGAAAAGAAGATCTGGCAAAGCAGCGAACTTTACTAGCACAAAACGCTCATGTAGAGCAGGAATTAAAAAACCAGGCTCAGCCTTTAGATCAGAAATTGCAAAATGAGGATCCACTTTTAGATCAAAAGTTGCAAAATCAGGATCCGCCTTCTGCTAAACGACAGCGGTTACGATAAAATTGTTATTGATATGAGACAATATGGATGGCAATAGATCGCAATGACAGCGGTTTAGATTAAGATCGTCTAAAGGGTATGTTAAAATTATACCTCTTTAGACGATTGATTTAGGATTAATTTAGTTTAATTGCCATTTTTGTTAATCCAACCAAGAATCATTTATTATTTCCTCGCTATCAGTTTTTATTTTTATTAGATCTTTTCTTAGAGGTGAATTATCTAGTGGCAGAAAATTTTATTTATAAATGTGAGTTTTTCATTGATTTTAAACTGCAGGTAAATAATGTGTTGAAATTTTTTTTCCAATTGCCATATAAAGATCGCGTCGTACTGATCTATGCAATTCAATTATTTTTCTCTGAAATGTTGCTAAAGGTTTAATATTAATCCCGGCTGCAATTTCGTTTACAATATCTTCATGTGTGTCAGCATATAGTGCTATACCTTCAGGAGTGTATTCTCCAGTAGATAGGATGTCTTCAAGAATAAAACGAACAAAATTGGTTTCAAGCATATGATTCTCCTTTTCAATAGTAAATTTCATTAAATGAAAATAATTTTTATATTTTTTCCTAAAAATCTCTTTAAGTTCTTCGCATATACGTATGAATAAATCAGCTTCTAAAATTAAGATTTCGGATTTTGAAAGATTGATGCTATCGATTCCCATTAAACGAAAAAATTGTTCGAACGCAGCCATATTTTACTTGTGCTCCTTTTTTAAAAATTAATTCCTTTTTATTATTTGATTTCTAGTAACCAGGTTTTTGTGAATAAGTTGAGCCTTGAAAAAGTACCTTATTTTTTAAAAATTTTTACTAGAAAATTTATAATTTCATTTTGGTATTCATACAATTTGAATCTTTGCATTAGTTTCAATTAAGAAACGTTTCCTTTGGGAAACGTTGTAAGGTTACATTTATTTGATTGTTTGTGCAAGAGAAAAAGTGAAATAAGAAAATAATTTTTTTAATGCTCGCATAAGGGATAAAATTAAAGAAATTACAAAATAAGTTAAAATTTTAAATTTTAATTACTTTCTAAGGGACGGGTGGACTTTCTAAGACATATGATTTAAAAATTTGTGTTAATATTTTTTTTTCTATTTTGTTATAATACTAATTATAATTTTTCAGTCTCATTATTATGTAGATTTTTAAAGCTCGAATGAGAATAAATTTCAAAATTATTGATTTCAAGCTGGGTTTCTGGATGTTTTTCGGCTGTAAACCCATTTCTTAAATAGATTTTTCTTGCTTCGTCAGTGGTATGTAATGCCTATGTTTTAAGACCTTGCATATCGGGATGTGACATCATTTCTTTAATAAGTTGATTGCCCAGTCCTTTTTTACGATGGAGAGGATCAATAATGATGTCGCATATTTATGCGTAAGTAGTGTAGTCTGAAATAACGCGGCCGAATCCAACCAATTGATTATTTTCATTCTGATAAATTCCAAAACAAAGAGAGAATTTAATAAAACGTTCTACATATTCAATAGGAATATTTTTAGACCAGAAACAATCTTTTAATAGATCATAAATTCTTTTTTAGTCAGCTTTATGTGTTAAATTAGTTATACATATTTTCCATGCTATTTATTTTTTATGAATAAGCGAAATCAATTTTTATTAAAATATGATTGCTTTTCTTACATTTACCGTAAATTTCTATTTTCTATTTCGCATAATAAATTCGTTATCTTTTTCAATATAATGGGTTTCTAATGTAAGCAAATTAAAGTTTGTTGTATTATCATATATATCTACTTGTTCTATTTGCTTTAGCTTTTTTGAGAGTCGTATAGAAAGCGGCAATAAGAGTAATTCAATTGAAACCATAAAAATCCAGGATGTAGTTATAAAAAATAATAAATTTATATTATTTATTATTCCATAGAAGGCCCCAGTACAGAAAATTATCGAATTAATTGCATGAGCTGATATCGTTGCCATAATAAATCGAAAACCGATATTTTTGCCACAGAATAAAATTTTAAGCTTGGCTACAATATATGAATTTAGCTGTTCCGTAACTAAATAACTGAATAAAGAAGCAAAAACTATCCTCATATTAAGATGTAGAAACTTATCAAAAATAATATTTTGGTCATTTTGCGGGGACGGCATATTAATAATAAATTGTCCATAAAGTATAAATAAAAAATTAAAAAATAAGCTTGTCCAAACTGCAAATCGTGCATTTTTGTAGCCATATACTTCAGTAATTATATCTGATAATAGATAAGTAAATGGAAATATAATTGCCCCAGATCCAGTATTTAACCCAATAAAATTTATAAGTCTTGGGTCAAACCAATTAGCGCAAGCTAGTATCATTGAATATGTGATAGTTAAAATTCCTAGATAGCGAGAATGGCTAATTTGATGATTAACCATTTTTTTTGAATTCGTAAAATACGTAAGGTGGATATTGAATTTCATCTTTCCATTCAATTTCATCATTAATTTTGCCAAGCGGATACAATCGATTCAAAATTGTAAAACCAGCGTTTTCAGCTACAAGAGAATAATCATTATCAGTCCAAAAATAGTCATCTAGAGTAAGCCCAATATGCGAGAGAGTTATTTTGCAAATATTACCACTTTTAGAATTAATATTTTCGGGAAAGTCTTTTGCATTTAATGAAAGCCAATTTCTTTTATACAGTTCCTCAGAACCTGTAATAGCAATAAAAATACCTTCGTGTGTAAGAACCCTGGAAACTTCCTGGAAAATACTAATCATCTTTGGGATGGAAGGGATTTCAAATAGTACAAAAATTGAGATTACTAAATCAAAAGTTTGATCATTAAACGGTAATTTATTATCAGAAATAGATTTAATGTATATGCCAGAAGGATCATTTTTTTTTGCAATTTTAAGCATTTCCTTGTTGATATCGACGCCCGTGCATTCATAACCCATTTTTTTTATAAATCTTGTTGATAATCCTGCGCCACAACCAAAGTCAAGTATAGTTGAATTTGTAGCGTACTTTTTTAGTATTTCTGGTAATTCTTGAGTAACCAAGTAATCAGTTCCTCCAAATCGATTTTCGTGGTCACTTAATTTATTGTATTTTTCGGCTGTTTCTTCAGTATATGTTGTCAAAATCGATATCCTTATAGAGTAATTGTTTTAGGTTTCAATTTTTTGGAACGCATTGTCATTTTCCACATATTTTGTATCGAGTTTGAATACATTAAAATTGGTATTTTTATCGTAAATATCAAGTTTTTCGGTTTGTTTAAGTTTTTTTGCAAGCCTAATGGAAATTGGGAGTCCAGCAACTTCAATAAGTACCTTGATGAACCACATTGTTAATATTAAGTAAAATAAATTTACGTTGCTCATCACTCCATAAAAAGCAATGACACTGAATATAAAGCTGTCTACACCTGATGCAATAACAGTAGAGGATATAAATCTAACTCCAAGAAAACGACCTTGCATTTTTATTTTAAGCTTGGACATAACATAGGAGTTTAATGGTTCGGAAATCAAGTAACTTATACCGGATGCAATAATAATGCGAATGTTAGTAGCAAGCAAAGTGTCGAACATTTGATTGTTCGTTGGATAATCTGGGCTGGGCATGTGAATTACAAGTTGTCCGTACACGATAAAGAGTGCATTAAATAAAAAGCCACACCAAATGGCACGACGCGCATGCTTATATCCATATACTTCAGTAATTAAGTCCGATAATAAAAAAGTTAATGGAAAAATTAATGTACCTGCGTCGGTTGTTAAACCTAATATTTTAATTAAACGGGGATCAAACCAATTAGCTAGAACAATTACCATGGTATAGGTCAATGTTAAAAACCAAAGGAAATTTGGCTTTAATTGAATTATATTGGTATTAACAACATTATCACGCATGTAAGTTCTCTCTTTTAATAACAATTTCTTCAAAAGAAACAATTAAATTTGAAGCAATGGCTTTTCCAACAGCGATACCCAGTTTTTCTCTATTTTCTTTATTCATCGTTTCCAAATTTATTTTTGAAATAGGAGTAGTGAGGGTATGACGTTTGAAGGAGTCGGTATTTACAATCATTAATTGTTGTCCTTTCTGTTGAACCATTTGAGGCGTTATTTCTTGTTTATCTAAGCCTAAATAGTTACATACTATTCTGTCTACCTTTGCCAAAATTTTTTTCATAGTTATGTCCTGATATTAAGTTTTTGCATTCACTTGAATAACTACTCCCAAAATTTCGCATGTCTGGGTTGGCATTAATGTCATTTCAATATCATCGTGCAGTGATTTTAAAATCACTTTGTTTTTATTTTTGTAATACTTTTTAAAGTGG
>JANWKO010000020.1 GCA_025451335.1 Gammaproteobacteria bacterium | reverse complement strand
GGGACTTTGAAATGCAATCCTGGCCCTATAACTTGCTCTTTTTTGGAAGGACTAACAATTTTTCCTAATCGCAGGACTATTGCGCTTTCTCCTTCGTTAACAGAATAAGCACTCAAAAAAATGATCACTATGATTAAGATAATAATTGGCAGAGAAATCACTTTAATTATTGGAGACATTTTTTACCTCCCCTGCATTTGCTTGACTAGTGCTTGCAGATTGCTGCGTCGATTGCGGAATCACCATAGGCGAATTATTACTAGCACTTGGTATTTTTTCCTCATGGTTAATAATTTTATCTAGCGGTAAATACAGCATATTATTGCTAGCATTAACATCAACTAAAACTTTCGTTGTATGATTAAAAATATTCTGCAATGATTCGAGATACATACGTTCACGCGTCACTTCTGGCGCACCGGAATATGCCTTCAAAACAGCTTGATATTTCGCTATATTAGCTTGAGCTGTTAATACCACTTGTTGTTGATAAGCATTTGCATCTGCCAACATTCTTGCTGCAACACCTTGAGCCAAAGGAACCACTTTGCTTGCATACTCTTGAGCTTGCTGGATGTAGGTAGCTTTATCTTGATCAGCACGGTTCACATCACTAAAAGCAGTACGCACTTGATCAGGAGCTTGCACCTTACGCAAAGTTACATTTAAGACTTCTATCCCTGCATTATAAGATTGCATGACTTCACGGATACGATTTAAAACTCCTGAACTTAACGATTCACGACCCGTTGTCAAAACTTCGTCTAATTTCATTTTACCTATCACATCTGATAGCGCGCCTGCTGATACCTGCTGCACGGTTTCATCTGGATTTACGACATTAAATAAATAAGAGCGTGGATCATTAATACGATATTGAACATTCAATTCAACATTAACCAGATTCTTTGATTGGTCATTTGCAGAGTTTTTTCCTGTAACTTGTATGTATTGATTTGGTAAATCGCTTTGCTCTGACGACTTGGTCAAAAAATCACCGTGCAAAGAAAATGAATAAATTTTTTGCGCGTCTACAATATACTTCGTATCAATGAAGCGCGCCATCCAGTGGAGGCCTGGCTGAAGAATATCGGTATATTTGCCAAAGCGTAATACAACAGCTTCTTCCGCTGGATTCACAATAAATAATCCAGATAGTAACCAAATTAAGAATAAGACACCTAAAGTAATACCTATACCATAGTGATGATTTTTATGAGATGAATTATTCGATGTCGGTTGCCAAGATGCTTTTCCTCCTTTCTTAAAAGAGAAAGCTTGTCGTAGCTTTTTAAGCCACTCGGCAAACAGCTTATCAAGATCAGGAGGACTTTGATTTCCTCTACCCCCCCAAGGATCTTGATTGCCTTCATTGTTCTTACCACTTTGACCGGGTTCATTCCACGGCATAACGCACTCCGATTTACTCGATACCAAAAGCGGATTCTAGAGGTTGAAAGGCAATTGCGCAACCTTGACGAGATAAAAAGACTTGAATATATTAATGGAAGACCTTTACCTAAACAGCTTTTCGAGTTCAGGTTTTGGCATCCTGACTGTCACATGAAAATTTCCTTCATCATCAATATCTTCTGAAATAACTGCTTTTAACTTATAAAGTTCAGCACGCAATCGACCATCTTGGGGGGTTAAGACAACTGACAATTGCACAATATTTTTACCCAAAACATCTGCAATTAGTGTTTTTAATTCTGGTATACCTGTTCCCTTTTGTGCAGAAACACTAGTACGCTTAACTTCCGATTCAATATTGTCATCCAACATACGAATAAAATTTGAGCATAAATCCATTTTGTTGTAAACCAGTAGTTGCGGTATATTTTCTGCTCCGATGCCATGCAACACTTCATTTACTTGCGAGATATTGGCTTGACGTCTTTGATCATTTACATCCACTACATGCAATAGTAAATCAGCCTCTGTTACCTCTTCTAATGTTGCCTTGAATGCTTCAATGAGATCATGCGGCAAATGCCGAATAAACCCTACGGTATCAGCCAAAATTACTGCACCGATCTCTGACAAATCAATTCTACGCAACGTAGGATCGAGTGTGGCAAATAATCGATCTGCTACATAAACTTCTGCACCTGTTAAGCGATTGAATAAAGTAGATTTTCCAGCATTGGTATACCCAACTAAAGCTACGGTGGGTATAACTGCGCGCTTGCGCGCACGACGACTTTGTTCACGCTGTTGACGAACTTTAGATAACCGCTTTGAAATATATTGGATGCGTTGACGTATAACACGTCGATCTAATTCTAATTGAGTTTCGCCAGGACCTCCACGTAATCCAATACCGCCTCGCTGTCTTTCCAAGTGAGTCCATCCACGCACTAATCGAGTGGATAAATGATTTAAAAAAGCTAATTCAACTTGTAATTTTCCCTCAAAGCTACGCGCTCGTTGAGCAAAAATATCCAATATTAATCCGGTTCGGTCAATAACGCGACATTGCAGAAGCTTTTCTAAATTGCGCTCCTGAGCTGGCGATAGAGCATGATTAAATAATACGATCTGAGCTTTAGTGGTTTGGACAGCTGTGCGAATTTCTTCCGCTTTCCCTTTTCCTACAAAATACCGAGACTCAGGCGCAGACATCGTGCCAGTTACTATAGCGAGCAAATTTGCACCCGCCGAACGTGCAAGTTCCTCAAACTCAGTTAAGTCTTCTTGCATTCCGCCGGCAGGAAAATTGATATGTACTAAGACAGCGCGTTCACCGCCTTCTGGGCGATCAATCATTTTTCATCGCAACCCGAGTTAAACAACTATTCTTTAGGTTGCGGGGTTTGATTCCCATTATTGCCATTACCATTATGGCCATTGTGGCCATTACTATGACTATAATCCATTGGCGATGATACATTGCGCGACGGTACAACAGTTGAAATGGCATGTTTATAAACCATTTGACTTACAGTGTTTTTCAATAAAACAACAAATTGATCGAAGGATTCAACTAACCCTTGTAACTTTATGCCGTTTACCAAATATATCGAAACTGGAATCTTTTCTTTACGTAATGTATTCAAGAAAGGATCTTGTAATGATGGCCCTTTTGTCATGTTTTTATTCTCCATGTTTATTAATCCAACGTAACTGCTCGCCCCCAAAGCAAACTCAACGCGTGGGGTTTCCAAAGGGGGAGAAATGGCTATTCTTCCCTTCGGCTGGTTAAACGGGACATACCCGCGTAGCCGTATAAGTAATTACATCCAAACTCATTTTAGGATAGACTTGCAAGTCGCTTTAGACTATCTTTATTTATCAAAGCGTTGAGGATACTCTAATCTACCTTCATCAAGCAAGAAATTCCTCATAAAACCTTAACCTATTATTGTAAGCTACTATTTAATGACGTAAATTTTGTATTAAGTTCATTCTTCACTCAAGATATTTACGTCAAAAGAAGCATCGACTAATATTATTAATAAGCCTGGTAAAAAATCAACAAGTTGTTTGCTATAATATTCAACATATATGACAAAACAAACTGCCCCACTCAACAGAACTTGCCTTGCTTGTGGTTTAGAAAAACCATTAGCTGCTTTTCTACAAATTAGCGGATCCCAAGGAACTGTTTATGGCAACATTTGTTCCAGTTGCCGCACAGCTGGAGCAAAAGGCAATTTAAATTTACCCAAACCTGAAGGTGAAGAAGCTGGTGGAGGCGGCACAGGATTAAAAATTGACTCAAAAACAAAAATCCAATTTGAATTTGAAAAAAAACAATTAGACAAAAAAACCAAAGAAATTACCCTGGAAGAAAAAAGAGAACGTGAAGATTTAAAGCTTGAAAAATCTGAACGCACTGAAAAAACTGAAAAATCAGAAAAAAGCCATCGAGAAACCTATATTGAAGCCAAGAAAAAGCGCGGTTTTCTTGATATTGTTTCGAAACCGGAGAAAGATAAACCAGGAACATCCAGAAGCGTTATATTAGACGATAAAGAAGCCTTAGCAAAACTGTCTGAATTTGAAGCGCAAATACAAAAAGAAATCATTGCGCAAGAAGAACAATCACTAAGAACTCCTGATATCGCTAAAACACCGATTCGATATGATAGAGCTAGAAGTCTATCGACTGATTTTCTACGCTATAAAGAATGGCTCGGAGCAAGCTCTAATTTTAGAAGAATGGAGTTACTTTATAATAAATTGAGCGGGGAAAAAGAAGGCGGCCCTAAACCTAAAGAAGATCCTTTGGTCAATTTTGTCGAAAAAAGCTCACCTTCTTCTCGAAAAAAGAGTTAGAAATTTAAACAGCCCCTAGTGATTTTTTTTAACAAGCTCACCTTCCAGCGTCACTTCATATTCCAGTTTATTATGCGTAAAAGAAATCAATTTATCGAAGCGCAAAGAACCTTCTTTCACTTTTACGACAGGATTTCCTAGAATATCTTTGGAGGATTCTACTGAAGAATGAATAATATCTTTACGTTTGACAGCGATTGTAAAATAAGCATGCTGAAAAATATTATTTTTCGATCTTAATAACATTTCTATAAATTTTTTTTCAGTATAAATAGGCCTATTTACACTATATTCAAGAAAAACCTTCGGCAATAGCATATTTTTCCAGCTTTTTATATTCATACCATGAGCATTGAAGAGATAGACATAAAGAAGTTCTTCATCAGGACCTGCTGAAATGATTATTTTTTCTTCTTCAAATTGTTTTGTTTTTAAATGATGCTCTAAACGATCTAATAAATCTTTTACTCGATCACGAACAAAACGAAATTTATCACCAATTTGATATTTACTTCTTAACTCTTCATCGCGCTGAGCTAAAAGACGTACTAATTCAAGAATTTTTTTTTGTATATCTATTTGACTTTCACCCGGCATGATCACTTCTCACTATTTTTTTTCGCCCATCTCAGCAATTTTTTGACTCGCATTTTCTAATTCTATTGATATTTCTTTGAGATATTGAATTGATGCGCTGGTTGACTTGCTACTGGCTTGTGTTGGTGCCGCATTTTGTAAACCCATAGCTAAATTATATGCTTGCGCAGCAATATCATGCAGAACTGTTTTTGTGGTAATAATATCAGACGACATAAACCATCCTCGTTTCTCAATTTATAATTATAGCAAAAAATCAAACTTAGAGCAGAATTCTAGCTGGTCAGCCCTCAATAAGTCGGCTCACCTATAGCTTCGTTGCAAGCTTACAAAAAACTGCACATTTTGGACAACTAAACTTGCAATATTTTGTAAACTTGCGCCTTGATATACAACATGATGTGTGCTTTTAAGGGCTAACCAGCTAGAATTCTGCTCTAAACCCTAAATTCAGCAATAAAAGTTATCTGCTAAATTTGTTCAGCAAATCCATATTGTCGTAATGCTTCGTAAACAATAATCGCTACTGCATTGGAAAGATTTAAGCTTCGTGAATTTGGCAACATTGGAATGCGAATAACCTGTTCTACAGGAAGCTGTTCAAGTATTGGCTTTGGCAAACCTCGTGTTTCCGGACCAAATAAAAGAACGTCATCCGGCTGAAATTGGACATGAGTATAAATTCTACGACCGTGAGTTGAACAAGCAAATATTCTATTATTCTGCATTTGTTGCATAAAAACAGAGAAACTCTCGTGATGATAAACACGAGCCCATTCGTGATAATCTAAACCTGCCCGCTTTACTTGCTTATCATCTGGCGCAAATCCTAATGGATGAATTAAATGCAACTCCACCCCAGTATTAGCGCATAAGCGAATTATGTTACCAGTATTAGGTGGAATTTCGGGTTGGTATAGCGCTACTTGCACCATATTAAATACTTGAAAATGGACGGGTTGCTTCCTGGGTTTTAGCTTGAATTTCTGACCCTGTACTTTCTTCTAGTTCAT